>JADHVQ010000053.1 GCA_016783905.1 Bacteroidales bacterium
TTCTGATTCGTTTTTCTCTTTTCTTTTGATATTCTATGATTTCTCTATAATGAGGCACATCGGGAGAAAAATGTAAGTGAGTCAATGCACAAGCAATGACGTTTTTTTCATTATTTGACACCACGCACATGATTCCAGAGATATCGCCGCTGTTATGTAAATCGGTAATAATCAATTCCGTTTTTAACGTAATCTGAAATTCCTTATTTCTGAAAACCTGAACCAATTCTCGTGTCGGGAAGGCTTTAAGGGGTAAATCCTTCTTCAGTAATTGAAACAGATTCTCGTATTGTGCCTTGATATCCATAATGTTACGAACGTATTCTTTTATCCTTCGAATAGATTGTAAAAGTAAAAGATTTTTTTATTCCTTAGTGAAAGAATATGTACAGTAGAAGGTCAATCTCCTTTACATTTGCACCAAAAAAAGCAGCAATATGTACATTACCACCTTTACCCACTTCCTGGATGAAGAAGGGAACATCCCACACGATATGCCCAAGGAGGCAAGAGAGCTCGCTTCCTTTATGGCGCTTATTGTTGATGAAGCCACAAAGGATTATCCGCAACCCAAAACATCCTCCGGGATCAGATGTAGGAAGAAAAAGTGTACTGGCGCAATTGGTATTAAAATTGATACCAGGAATGAAGTAATTGAGTGGCGATGCACCACCTTTCATTTACATACCCCACCACTCCCTCCATATCCAACTCCTTGTTGGAGGAGAAGCACCGGATAAAGAACCGTTTGCGGGCATAGATAGGGAACCGGATGTAATCCTCCGGACTTCGGACCTGGCGGCGGAGGAAGACCGGTTGGGAACTAGGCCGGACCTCCAGAATGAAGATCCCATTTTCCTGGATTGTAACGAAAGAGCCCGCCAAGCAACCAAAGACATAAGGAGGAAGATAACGTTTACGTTTTTTTGCTTTATTTATCAGCGGAGAAGGGGGGATTCGAACCCCCGGTACGGTTTCCCGTACGATAGTTTAGCAAACTATTGGTTTAAGCCACTCACCCACCTCTCCCTTTTGCAAAAACAGGTGCAAAGTTAGAAAATCCAGTGCAAACTTTAAAAAAAATTCACCTTTCACTGGCAATCGTGTCAATAACCGTACTTGACTTTTATATCTATTTTCCCTATATTACTAAAATAATGAATTTCAATTACATTTTATTAGTTTTATTTATATCTTTGCAAGGATGATAACACGAATCGCAGAACTTAGAATTAAAGACCTGCTGCAGGGATTTCCGTGTGTGGCGATCATCGGCCCGCGACAGGTTGGGAAAACGACACTTGCAAAGCAAATTCAGAAATCCTATGTTGAGTCCATTTACATAGATCTTGAATTGCAAAGGGATTTAATAAAACTTGATGATCCTGAAACATATTTGAAGCAAATCGAAGATCAACTGATCATCATCGATGAAGTTCAACGAAAAAAGGAACTTTTCCCGGTATTACGGGCTTTAATTGATCAGAATAGAAGACCCGGGCGGTTTCTGTTACTTGGTTCAGTTGCCCCTGATTTACTCAGGAATAGCGCAGAATCACTGGCAGGACGGATAGCCTATTATGAGCTGACTCCTTTTTTGATACCGGAGATTTATCCGAAGTATCACATAATGGATCTGTGGGTCCGTGGTGGGTTTCCCGATCCTTTTCTTCACCAGAAGTACTGGCTGGATTGGATGAATAACTTCGTGAAGACATACTTCGAAAGAGATCTTCCCAACCTGGGTTTCCCGGCAGACAGTTTAACAGGGGAACGGCTATTGGCCATGCTTGCACATCATCATGGGAATCTGATCAATTATGCAGAAATTGGAAAAAGCTTAGAACTCAGCATTCACACAATAAAGAAATATATTGGATTTCTTGAGAATGCATTCTTAGTTCGTTTGATTCAGCCATTTCATTCAAATGTTAAAAAAAGGCTGGTGAAATCCCCAAAAGTTTATATCAGTGACTCGGGAATCTTGCATTATTTATCAGGTATCGACACCAAAGAACAACTTTTTGGACACCCGAAAATGGGAGCTTCGTGGGAAGGCTTTGTTATTGAACAGATTACATCACTGATACGACCGAACAGGAAACTCTATTTTTACCGGACCCACGATGGTGCAGAGCTGGATCTTGTAATAACCAAAGCTGAACGGCCTATCGCCGGAATCGAAATAAAATTCGGATCAGGGGTTAGTGTATCGCGAGGAAATACCGAAGCTGTTCAGTTCCTGAATACAAAGCAAAATTTTCTACTCATTAAAGAGGATGAAGATTATATGTTATCCAATGGATTCAGGGTATGTGGGTTGAATGTTTTTCTTGGTAAATATTTGAATATAATCTAAGCTATTTTTCACCATTTAACCGTTTTACCATTTTCCCTGTCACAGATATATCCATAAGGATCCTCATTGATGCTGTCCATCTTAAATGTAAGGAATTTTGGGAAAATGATTTGTACTTTTGCTCTTTAGATGCCTGATTCCATAACTTCCCTCCCTTGTTGGGGAGGGTCAGGGAGGGGTAAATCCAATCACTAAAACATTCGCTCCTATGCCCGGAAAAACCTTTGCCGAGAAAATCTTTGGAGCCGATGCAGGCAGCATCGTCTTTGCCAAACCAGACATCATCCTGTCGCACGATAACACGGCCAGTATTTACAACACCTTCAAAAAGATGGGAGGGGAAACACCGGTAAACCCTGACGCCCTCTTGATCACGTTAGACCACAATGCGCCACCCACCAACGCGAAACTGGCTAACGATTACCAGGCCATCCGTGATTTTACCGGGAAATTTGGCGTGAGGAAATTCCATGATGCAGGCGAAGGGATCTGCCACCAACTGATGGCCCTTTACGCCCGCCCGAAGATGATCATCGTGGGAAGCGACAGTCATACCAGCACCGCAGGGGCTTTCAATGCCTTTGCTGCGGGGATCGACCGGACCGAGACCGCGGGTCTCTGGAAACAGGGTGAAACCTGGTTCCGGGTTCCCGACACCCTGAAGATCACCCTTCAGGGCAAACTGCCCGAAGGAGTCTATGCCAAAGACCTGGCTCTCTGGATCATTGGAATGATCGGAAGCAGCGGTGCCGACTACCTATCGATCGAATACCACGGCGATGGGGTTCGCACTCTTACCATTGCCGACCGGATGGCGCTCTCCAACCTGGCCAGCGAAATGGGCGCCAAAAACGCCGTCTTCCCGGCAGATGAGATCCTGCAAGCATATCTGGGAGAGGCAACAGAAGGGATATGGGCAGATCCGGATGCCGGCTACCTGCAGGAGATCGAAATCAACCTGTCGGAGATCTTCCCGGTGGTGGCAGCTCCTCATCATGTTGACAATGTGAAAGCAGTCTCGGAAGTACAAGGGACGAAGATCCACCAGGCGCTCATCGGGACCTGTACCAATGGCCGGCTGGAAGACCTGCAGGAAGCGGCAGCCGTTCTGAAAGGGAAAAAGATACCTCCCTTCATGCAGTTGCTGATCATCCCTGCATCCAAAGAGATCTATATGCAAGCGATGCGAGAGGGATTGATTGAGACATTCATCGAAGCAGGAGCCAATGTGCTCTCCTCCTCCTGTGGGCCTTGCCTCGGGACCGGACAGGGAATCCCGGCCGACGGAACCAATGTGATCTCTACCGCCAACCGGAACTTCAAAGGCAGGATGGGCAATCCCAATTCCAGTGTATACCTGGCCTCACCTGCTACAGTAGCCATTTCGGCCCTGCACGGAGAGATCACCGATCCCCGGGGGAAACCACATGACGACAACTATCCGTTTCACGCCCCGCAGAGTGCTACGGTCGACATCCGGGAAGGGGAAGACAGGTATTCCTCCCACACCTGGAATTATGCTGATGTGGACAACCTCAATACAGACCAGATGTTTGCAGGGAACCTGACCTACAACGTCCAGAGCTCCGAACCGGAGAAGATCCTGCCTCATCTGTTCAAAGGATTCGACAACAGCTTTGCCGAACGTGTAAAACCAGGAGATATCATCATTGCCGGTGCTAACTTCGGCTGCGGCAGCTCCCGCGAACATCCGGCGGTGGGATTATCCGGAGCAGGAGTGAAGGCGGTGATCTGCAAATCAGTCAACCGGATCTTCTACCGTTCCTCTGTCAACCAGGGATTGCCGATCATTCTACTCCCTGAAGCGGTAGAGGCATTTAAACAGGGAGATTTGGTAAAGATCAATTTTGAACAGGGTGTCGTTAATATTGCAGAGAACGAGTTCCGGTTTGCTCCCTTACCCTCTAAGCTGATGGAGATCTTTCAGGCAAAAGGACTTGTCAACTATGTAAAAAACCGATGAAGAGGCTGCTCCAGGTAGTTCTTTTTGTTGCGGTCTCGATCCTGCTGGTCTGGATCTTGAAACAGGCCTTCCCAAAGAATACCGGAGCCCTGAACCTGTTTCTCCTCTTTCTCTTTCTGGATGCCCTCCTGTGGCTGATCACCTGGCGGGAGATCCGCGCCCTGAAGCCCCTCTGGAAATACCTCCTGGCCACCCTCTTCTGGCTTCCTCTGGCACTGGTGATAGCGGGAGTAACCTACGGCTTCTTCAGCACCTTCTATTTCTGGCCACGCTTTGTAAAAACCTACCTGACCAGCTTTGTCTTTATTGCGTATGCTTCGCGGACCATTCCCATCCTATTTCTCTTGGTTACCCTCTTTTTTCAGGGAGTGATGTTGCTACTTTCCATGCTGGCTCCCCGGTTCAAATCCTGGATCAGGAAGCCCCGGATCTTTTTTCTGACAGGATGGCTTCTGGGTATTGGTTTGTTTCTCCTGATGCTAGCCGGCATGGTGGTATGGGAGCATCACTTCAAGGTGAGAAAAATCGAGATTACACTCGAAGAACTTCCCCGGTCATTTGACGGACTACGAATTGTACAGATTTCCGATACTCACCTGGGAAGCTGGAACCGGAAATCCAAACTGGAAGAGCTGGTTTGGTTGATCAACGAGCTGCATCCTGATCTTCTCTTTTTTACCGGAGACCTCTGTAACTATGCAACCGTGGAAGCGTGGCCTTTTCAGGATATCCTGAAGCAAATCAGCACAAAATATGGCATCTATGCAATCATGGGGAACCATGATTATGGAGACTACATGACCTGGACCTCCAAGGAGGCAAAAAAGAAAAATCTGCTCGACCTGTACAGGTTTTATGATGAGATAGGTTGGAAACTACTCAGAAATGAACATGATGTAGTTGTCCTGAATGGCGACAGCCTGGCCATCATAGGTGTGGAAAACTGGGGATCCGTCAGCCGGTTTCAACGACTGGCCGACCTTCCCAAAGCCCTCGCCGGCACCGAGACCCTCTCCACTAAACTCCTGCTTTCCCATGATCCCACACACTGGGACAGCATTGTAAGTAAATCCTATCCGGAAATCGACCTTACATTTTCCGGACATACCCATGGGGGACAAATCGGGATTGAAACCGGGGATTGGCAGTGGAGTTTCGTGCAATATCTTTATCCTGAATGGGCCGGCCTCTATAAACACACAGGGGATCAGGGTACCACACAATACCTCTACGTCAACCGGGGGGCAGGGACCATCGGATACGCTGGAAGGGTCGGAATCTGGGCGGAGATCACTTTGATCGTGTTGAGGAGTGGTGAGAGTAAATCCGCTATTTGATGGCCCTGGAGACCTGGATAAATGATACTTCAATATCTCCACCCTGGGGATAAAGGCTGATCCAGTTATTATCTTCCCGGTACCACGGATCCTGATCTTTCACGCTGATCAGCCGTTCATTGACCTCTCCATCGGTAGAGACGTTCCGGATAGCCAGGCCTCCGTTGGCCTGATCCCCCTGTCCGTAACGTATCAGGACATTGAAATTGTGGTCGGACAGATTTTTCACTTTCAGGTAGATGAAGTTGTTGCGTCGTGAAGCAATGTTCACCGGTTCAAATGGAAACTTCAGCTCCTCCCCTTCCCTGATGACTACCGGCGTATTGAGGACATCAGCAATGGCGTTCTCAGATATTGTTTTCCGTATCAATGCGATTCTCCCCCGGGGATAATCTTCCATCGGAAGAAAAAGGATGGCGCGTGTGTACGCATCAATCGCTTTGTCGTATTCGAAGGTGTTGAAAAATCCGTCACCCTCTCCCACCGCTTTGTCGTAATCGGCCTTGTTAGCCCGGTAGATGCTGTCTATTCTGACATTGGTCAATCGCAATTGCTCTTTCGGGTAAGCTTCATCAGGAAAGAGCTCCAGCGCCTGCTGGAAATTCTCCCGGGCTTTGACATACTCTCTGAAAGCCAGAAACTGGTCTCCGTTGGCCACCAGCTTATCGAACGTTTGCCGGCGCCCCTGGATCTCGGCCAGGATCTGGTTGATCTCCTTGATCTTTTCCCTGGGATAGGCTTCGGTTGGCTTGATCAGGGATGCATCCTGATAGGCCTCCCGGGCTGGCTCATACTGCTGCCCGGTCAGTAATCCGTCAGCCATGGAGATGGCTGCCTGATACTCCGCATTCAGTCTCCTGATCTCAGCCTGGACGCGGTCGATCTCAGTGATTTGCTCCTGCCAGTAGCTCTTCTCCGGTCGTAACTCTCCTGCTCTGGCAAACTCTATCCTCGCCGAATCGTACGACCGTTCTTTGAAGAGTTCATCTGCATGGGCTATGATCGACCTGTATTGCTCGTCAATCTCCAGCTGCCGGATAATCTCCTGCTTGATCGAATCGATCTGCAGAATCTTTTGGCCTGGATATTCTTCCGAAGATTTCAGCTCCTGTGCCCTCTGGTAGGCAGCGATAGCTGGATCCCATGATTTGTCGGTAAAGAGTCTCTCTCCTGTCGCTACCTCTTCCTGGTAGCGTTTATCCAAAGCCTGCTGCTGGGCTATATCCTGTAAAGCCATATCAATCTCCGCCAGTTTTGTTTTCGGGTAGGCCTCTTCAGGTTTCAGCCCGGAAGCCGTTTCAAACTCACCTCTGGCAGCGGTCAGCAAATTTGCTGACAGCAAACTGTCGCCACTGGTAATGGCCTGGACATACTGAGCCTCTAAGGCAGCTACCCGGGCAATCTCAGCAAGGATCCCGTCAATCTCAGCCACTTTCGATGCCGGATAACTCTCGGTTGGCTTGAGTGCCAGCGCCTGGTTGTATCCATTTCTAGCTGCAGGATAATCCTTATCTGCCAGTAACTTATCCGACGATGCAATCAATCCAGTATAATCCTCCTCCAGCGCTTTCTGGTTGGCAAGGGCACCCAATATCGAGTCGATGGCATGAACCCTTTCAGCAGGTAGCGTTTCAGAAGGTTTGATCTCCAAAGCCTTCAGATACTCCGTCTTCGCCGGCTCATAGGTCCTGGCTGCAAACAATTTGTTTGCTTCCGTTATAACCGACTTATATCTGGCATCCATCTCCTCCAAAGCCAGCTCATTAGCCTGTTGCTCTCCTACACCGGCTGTGGTTTTAAGGAGCATTGCTTTGGGGTAAGATTCGTTAGGTTTGATCTGCAATGCCAGCTGGTAGTTTTGCCGTGCCCGGATGAAATTTTTGGCGATATAAAAGCTGTCGGCCAGGTTGACGAACCTGTCGAAATCAGCATTGGTTTTAGCAATTCCTGCCAGGATCCTGTCAATCTCCCGGATCCTCTCTGCAGGGTAGCTCTCGTTGGGTTTCAGTGCCTGAGCCTCTTCATACCCGCTCCGTGCATCGGTATACCGGATCTCCGAAAATAGAAGGTCAGCCCGGGCAACTGCCTCTTTGTAAGCCTTTTCCAGGGCAGCCAGCTCCGCCAGGATCTTCGTCAGCTCGTTGATCCGTTCCTGCGGATAAGGCTCCGCAGGCTTCTGCTGAAGCGCTTTCTGATACTCAAGCAACGCCCGCTGGTAGCTTCGGGAGGCATAGTAACGGTCGGCCGCGGTAATGGCTTCCAGATAGAGCTCTTCCCTCACTTGCTGATCCACCCGGATCTTGATAATGGCATTGATCTTCTCTTTAGGATAAGCCTCTCCCGGAAGGATCCTGCTGGCATTTTCATACTCACGCTTCGCTTTTTCGTACTCCCCCGCGATGAACAACTTGTCGGCGCTGGCCACGGTTACATCATACAAAATGTTCTGTGCTTTATGCGAACGAATCAACTCCATGGTCCGGTTCATCTGCTCCTTTGCATAAACATCATCAGGTTTAATATCTATAGCCATCTGGTAAGAGGCCTTGGCGTTCAGGTAATCCCTCTTCCCGAAATACTCATCTGCCATGGTGATCATCCGGGCGTACTCTGCCTGGGTCTTCTTTTGTTGAGCGATCAACCCCTCCACACGGATGATCCGTTCCTGTATGTAGAGCACATCCGGCTTCAGGGCATTGGCTTTTTTCAGTGCTACCAGGCACTCTTCGTATCGCTGCTGATTAAACAACACGGTGATCGAATTGATCAGCTTCTGGTAGGTACTGTCCGATGACGGTGTTTGTGAGGAGTAAGTCGTAACAGGAGGAAGAGGATCCTGGAGATAAGCCGAAGGGAGAGGAAGAAGGAACTTGGTTGCAAAAGCCAGGGAAGCGACAAAAAGTATAATTCTATGCATAATTTATCAACGCTGAATCTGGGATTTAATTTTATGGAAAATCAATAAACGATGACCCCATCCCTGATGGTCAGTTTCCGGTCAGCCATATTGGCGAGCTCCTGATTATGGGTAACAATCACATAGGTTTGATCAAAATGATCTCTTAAATCAAAGAAGAGGTTATGGAGGTCAACTGCTGAAGCTGAATCCAGATTGCCGGACGGTTCATCAGCCAGGATGACTCCGGGGTTGTTGATCAATGCCCTGGCTACCGCCACGCGTTGCTGTTCACCACCCGATAACTCCGATGGTTTATGATCAGCACGCTCTTCCAGTTTCATGAAAGTGAGAAGTTCCCGGGCCTGTTTTTTCACCTCCCGTTTGGTGCGCTTCGCAATGAAAGCCGGAATACAGATGTTCTCCAGGGCTGTAAATTCCGGTAACAGGTGATGAAATTGAAAGACAAATCCAATCTGCTGATTCCTGAACTCGGAACGCCTCTTTTCATTCATCTTCTGCAATGGGACGCCCCCTACTTCAACCTCTCCGGAATCAGATTTATCAAGCGTTCCCAGAATATGTAACAGGGTCGATTTTCCGGCTCCCGAAGCACCAACAATCGAGATGATCTCTCCTTTCTGAACCTCCAGGCTGATCCCTTTCAGTACCCTCAGCGAACCAAATGACTTATGGATATCCCGTGCAATGATCATAATCTCCTGATAAACGGCAAAGTTACTAATGTTATTTTGAAATCCGGATGCGAGTTCGTACTTTTGAAACCTCGTAAAATACCGATATACATATGAATCTACACGAATACCAAAGCAAGATGCTCCTCCGGAAAAACGGGGTCCTTGTTCCCGAGGGGATCCTGGCCAACACGCCAGATGAAGCAGTCAAAGCCGCGGAGGTCATCCATGACTCTACGGGATCTGACAAATGGGTGATCAAGGCCCAGGTTCATGCCGGAGGACGTGGAAAGGGCGGTGGCGTAAAAGTAGCCAAAACGGTGGAGGAAGTCCGGTTTCACGCTGAGCAGATCATAGGGATGACGCTGGTTACACCGCAAACAGGAGCCAAAGGAAAGAAGGTCAAAAAGATCTACGTGGAGCAAAATATCTTCTACCCGGGACCCTCCGAACCAGCCGAGATCTACTTCAGTGTCCTTCTGAATCGCCAGAAAGGCCATATCATCCTGATGTATTCCCCCCGGGGAGGGATGGACATCGAAAAGGTGGCAGAAGAGACGCCCGAGCTGATCTTCACCGAAGAGATCGACCCGGTTATCGGGCTGCAGCCGTTTCAAAGCCGCAAAGTGGCGTTCAACCTGGGATTAACAGGGGAGGCATACAAGAATATGATCAAATTTGTGAAGGGAGTCTATAATACCTATGTCAACTCCGATGCTTCCCTGGTGGAGATCAACCCGGTATTTAAAACTTCAGACAACAAGATCCTGGCAGCCGATGCCAAACTTACCATCGACAACAATGCGCT
Organism: Bacteroidales bacterium; assembly: GCA_016783905.1. Taxonomy (GTDB): domain Bacteria; phylum Bacteroidota; class Bacteroidia; order Bacteroidales; family FEN-979; genus QYOJ01. The sequence continues at coordinate 10,080 of JADHVQ010000053.1, forward strand.
GTTCCGGCATCCCGACATTGCTTCCATGCGTGATCTTGACGAAGAGGACCCGAACGAGGTGGCGGCTACGGCCTTCGACCTGAACTACGTGAAACTCGATGGGAACGTTGGCTGCATGGTGAATGGCGCCGGCCTGGCCATGGCCACCATGGATATCATTAAACTCTCCGGTGGAGACCCGGCCAACTTCCTGGATGTGGGAGGCAGCGCCGATGCCAGGCGGGTGGAAGAAGGCTTCCGTATCATCCTGAAAGATCCGAATGTCAAAGCCATCCTGCTTAATATTTTCGGGGGAATCGTCCGCTGCGACAGGGTAGCCCAGGGAGTAGTTGATGCCTATCACAACATCGGAGATATCCCGGTTCCCATCATTGTGAGGCTTCAGGGAACCAATGCCGAGGAGGGCAAGAAACTGATCGATGAATCCGGGTTACGTGTCCACTCAGCCATTACCCTCCAGGAAGCCGCCAACCTGGTAACCCAGGTACTGAACTGATCGCCTCCGTTTAAAAGAGCGGATGCTGTATTCTGTACCTCTCTTCCTCCTGCGCCAGAAAGTTCCGGATCTGATCAAGCTCTTCCAGACTGCTATCGGTAAAGGAAAACTTCATTCCATCGCGCAGTGGGATCACGGATCTGATCTCTTCTTGATAAAAAGTTTCAAACCACTCAAGCAAATTCTCTTCGTCTGATCCCCTCTCCGTTTTATTCCTCTGCTTCAGGTACTGCAGGATACGTAAACCGTCGAATTTTTCATGACAGGCCCTGGTAAACTGGTGAAGTTCCCTGCAATTGGTTCGCAATGATCCGAACGGATCCTCTTCCCCGGTCTGTTCCCGCAGAAACCTGGTCACATCAGTTTCCACGGATTGTGTGAACATTTCAGGGAAACGATTGTAACTCTCTGCGATCTCATCAAACAACCTGTAAGGGTAAATCGGATAACTTCCCCAGTCGCCACCAGCACCCCGGATCATGGCCGGCCCGGTACCAAAATAGACGCGCGCAGAAAACCTGGCTGCCGGAAAGACCTTTTCCCTGTTCCAGGAGACCAGGCTGCCGGCTTTCCGGAGTTTCTGCAGAAAATAGAAATCCTCTCCGCTGAGTTTGGGCGTCATCCCTCCGGTCTTCCGGTAAGCCCATACAGGGATAGCCATGGCTGATCCGAGTGCGGTGAAGGAATAGGGACTGTGGATCCTCCAAAGGTTTAGCAGGTAATACCGCATATAGATCTCATAACGGAGGATGGCCTGTGCTGCTGCCGCATCTCCCGGCAACCTGTGGTAATAGGGAACTGTAAGTGCTGTTGCCTGAGGATGTTTCACCATGGTCTCGGCAACAGATTCAAAATAGCTTTCGGAAAAGAGGGTATCGGCGTCCACGCTCAGGATGATGTCAGCTGCATCAGCTTTCTGGGATATCCGATCCATCACCGTTTTTCTGGCCCAACCAACGCCATGCCGCTTCCCTTTCCATCCAGCTCCCCGGGAGCTTCTGTCAATCACCTCCAGCGGGAAACCGGTCACTGATTGAAGAATGGCAAGGCAATCACCGTTATTTCGGCAGATCGCCGACCGAATGGGATCATCCCACCACTCTTCAGGCTGGTTGACGCAGACTACGACAGAGAAATCCCGGTAACGTTGACGGACAATGGCGCTGATAATAACAGGAAGCTCCTCCCGTTCATCCATTACCGGGAGAGCTACATGAATGTGTGGTAGTTTCGTCAATCCGATAATTCCTGGAACAGGGGTTCATCCTGTATGATCTCCACCGCCCGCATCACCTCGGGATCCAGTTCGTGGGCTATGATATAGTAAGAGGTGATGTCCCAGAGTTTTTGCGCAATCAATCCTTTGATCTGTACGTTGATCAATGGTTCAGAAATCGTAAACTCCTCTTCGTTCATCTCCATATCAGCTTCTCCAGCTGCCTTGAAGAAGAGTTCCATCAGAGGCTCGTCAACTTCAAAATTAGTTTTGAACGATGTACAATCAGGATATCTCTTCAGCAGTTCCTGCCGGTGCTTGTCAACGTACTCACCTACCAGGGGGTTGATGATGTTATTTCGACGAACATCGAGGTAATAATCGGTAAGGAAGGTGGAATCCCAGGGGATGAAGACATCCGGCATGATCCCCCCACCGCCATAGACCGTCCGGCCGCCGGCTGTCTGGTATTTCAGTGAATCGGGGAGTTTGATGCTGTCGGCATGTACCAGTTCGCCCCGGCGATACCTGTTGGTGAAATCCATGTAATACTCTTCAATTCCATCCTGATAGGGCTTCTGAATATACCGGCCTGAAGGGGTATGATACCTGGCTGTGGTAAGTCTGATCTGTGAGCTGTCGGGCAGGTTGTAAGGTCGCTGAACCAAACCCTTTCCGAATGAACGCCGGCCTACGATCAATCCGCGGTCCCAATCCTGGATGGCGCCGGCAACAATCTCGCTGGAGGAAGCGCTGTTTTCGTTGATCATGATCACCACCTTGCCATGCTCAAAATTACCCCGGAAGGTAGAATAGAAATTCTCTCTCTTGCTCCTCATCCCCTCTGTATAAACGATGATTTTCCCCAACCCAAGGAATTCGTCGGAAAGTTCAATAGCAGGTGCCATATAGCCACCGGCGTTATTCCGGAGATCCAGGATGAGGCTATTCATCCCTTCGCCTTTCAGCTTCTTGACGGCATCCTGAAACTCATCGGTGGTGGTGAGGGAGAATCGGTTGCAGTTGATGTAGCCGATTCCGGGAGCGATCATATATACCGCGTCAATGCTGTTGATGGGAATTTTATCCCGGACAATGGTATAGTCGAGTAAGCCCTTTTTCCCTCTGCGATAAATGGAAACCTGGACTTTCGTCCCTCTTTTCCCCCGAAGATGATCCAGCACGAACTGATTGTTAATATGTTTCCCTACCACATCCTCTCCGTCAATCTTTACAATCTTATCCCCTGAAATGATTCCGAGTTTCTCAGAGGGACCACCGGGAAGCGGATGTACCACGATAATTGTGTCCTTCAGGATCTCAAACTGGATCCCTACTCCTTCAAAATTACCCTGTAACGGTTCGTTGGCCCGTTGCAGCTCCTCTTTGGGGATATAGATTGAATGCGGGTCGAGCTCTTTGAGCATCTCCACGATGGCTGTCTTCACTAATTCATCCTCATGAACTGTATCCACGTATGCATAATTGATGATCTGCAAAGCAATCTGCAACTTCTTCAGCCCTTCCACGGGATCGGTTCGCTGTCCTGTAAGAAAAAGTGGAAATAAGAGGAGTAACAAGAGTTGTATGGTCCCTTTAGAGCAGACGATCGACAGGGTTTTCATGATGTATTATTTAATTTGATGATCCTTTTTTTCAGGTGTCCAAAGGTAGGATTTTTTAAGGAATCCGTCCGGTATACACCTTTTTCACTAATTTTAACTGTCAAAACCCTGAAATATTGCCAGCATGGATCCAGAACGAAACAGACTGATACGAAGCCTCTTTTTTCCCGCGATCTTCGTCCTGCTGATCTGGTTGGTGAAGGCTGTTGAGGTGATCTTCGATACCTCCTTTGCCGTCTACGGACTACATCCCATGCAATGGAAAGGGATACCCGGAATCTTTACCATGCCGTTGGTGCATTCGGGGTGGAACCATCTGTTTGCGAACTCGGTTCCCCTGTTCATTCTTGCAGCCTTCCTCTTTTATTCCTACCGTGATATTGCCTGGAAAGTACTGCTCCTGATCTACGTGGTCTCCGGATTGTGGGTCTGGTTTCTCGGCGCCCCCGGATCGGTTCATATTGGAGCAAGCGGGGTGGTTTACGGGCTGGCCGCCTTTTTATTCACCAGCGGTATCATCCGCAGAGATACGAAGCTCATGGCAATCACGTTGCTGGTCGCTTTCCTTTATGGCGGACTGATCTGGGGAATCTTTCCGCAATTTTTTCCGAAGGAGCGAATCTCCTGGGAAGGCCACCTGATGGGGTTGCTGGCCGGAACCATCCTCGCCATCTACTTTCGTAAGGTTGGCCCTCAACGTCCACGTTATGACTGGGAAGATGAAGAGGATGAGGATGAGGATGACAACCCCTATTCCGGCTATCACCCGGATGATCCCAAGGCGCCCAGGCCCCCGGATATACGATACCACTACCTGGACGAGAGGTCGAATAACCAATCATCAAAAACCAAATAACAAATAAATTACAATTGATCAAAACTTGGTTTTTGATGATTGGTTATTCAAAGCTTATGTAGGGTCTCAGCTTTAAAAACGTTACACTATCCATACTCTTCATCCCACTAAGCTCACCCGGAAACTTGATCCCTTTATGTTTCTTCCTGTACAGTGCTATCTCTTTCGCCAGTTCATACGGCATGTAGGGATGATAGATCAACTCCTTAAATGAGATGGAGTTCAGGTTCATCCGGTCAATGATTGACGTATCGACTGTCAGGTGCTTCCTGATTCCCATATACCGGGCTGAGTCCATCCCATATACCTCTAAAAGTTGATCGATGGAGATGAATCCGCCAAGTTTTGCCCTGTAGCCGGTAATCCGGCGGGCAAATGCGGGACCAATCCCGTAAAGCCGCTGCAGGTCCAGGGTGTCTGCCCGGTTCAGTTCGATGATAAAGGAAGGGATATGTACCATCTCCCCCTGAGGGGTTGTATCAGGTTTGACATGGTTCCGGATGATAGTTCCTGATCCCTGCTTATCCGGTTTTTTACGTTCCTCCATCCAGGCCTCGGCCAGCGCCGCTTCAAACCGCTTAATCTCCATCCTGAAAGCGGAGAAATCAACCGGTTCTAACTGCCTGGCATCCGGCAAATAGATTCTGAAGACATTGATCAATAGAATGATTAGCACAAGGATGACGATCCCCCTTTGTTCCCCTCTGCTGAAGGAGAGGTAATCTTTGATGGTTTGGGTTGGTTTCATGATCTCAACAGCCTGGCTCCTATCCTGCACTCTAAACAACGTTTTTGGTCGCAGTAGGCACCCTTCAGTTGTTTGAGCGCTTGCGTAAAAAGTGCATGGTTAACGGGCATTCCGAGTTTTTCCCACGAAGAGATCAGGGAGCTTTTCTCCCCGGGGATCTCTTCCAGGAGTGCGAGCGCCCTTTCGCGGAAGAGGACCAGCCTCTTTTCCGTTCCGTATAAAAAAAGCAACGGAACAATGCCGTTAATAAGCAACAGGTAGATGGCATTGGCACCCAGGTTTTTCACCTTGCAAGCAGCTATCCGGTCAAATGTATAATGCGTATCCCAGTAAGAGCTGGCCGTTGCCTGAAGTGATTCCATCCAGGCAGAAACCGGAAGGTTCTCGAGCAGGCTCTCCGGAAATCCCGCCTTTCGATGGATGATAGAAGCGAGCTGACTGATTCGGATGGTAGGAAAATTGACCGGCCGTAACCGAAGAAATTTCCAGGTCCCCCTTTCCAACGGCTTCAGGGAGTATTTATCCCGGTAAAAGAGGTAGGTCCGGAGAAGTTCTTTCGGATAAGCTCCTGTAAACGAGGGATCCAGTAGTCCGGCCTGTCCGAACAACAATGCTTCGAGGATGGGAAGCTGATCCCGGTGACGCTGCAGCAACCGGAGTGGAGTGTACCTTGCCAGGAGTTCAAAAGGTTGAGCATTGACCTTGCATCCCATAGCACCGGCAAGAACCTGGTATCCCAGCTCATCCCAGTGGTTTTCCGAAAAGTCCAGCCACGTTGTGATCGTCTTAAGCCTGGCTTTCAACCGTTCAACAACCAGCGCAGGGGCCCATAACCTGAAAATTGAGGAGTCAACTTCATGAATGAGGTTTTGACACGGAATCCATCGATTCGTCGAACGAAGAGTTTCATAGGTGGCAGCCAGG
>JADHVQ010000054.1 GCA_016783905.1 Bacteroidales bacterium
AACAGGTAGCGGTATTATTTCAACGAACTTTTGGCGTGAGGCCGGATGGAATTATCAGGTTGCCGGATTCGGGATCTGACAGGCTCTATTTCAGAATGACTGGCGAGGCTGAAACGGTGATTGGCGTTTACAATGATAACCGGAAAGAGAATGAAGCCTTTCTTTCAATGACCCGCACCTTCACATCCCTCGATCTGCCTGTACCGGAGATCATCGCAGAGGATGTGGAAAATTCCTGTTACCTGATTTCGGACCTGGGTGATCAATCGCTCTTCTCCGTTCTCGCCAGCAGGCGGAAAGCGGAAACCGGATTTCCAGCTTCCATTATGGATGTTTACAAGAAGGTACTAAAAACACTTCCGTTGTTTCAGATCAGGGCAGGAGAAAAAATGGATTACAGAAAATGTTATCCTCGTCACGCCTTCGACAGGCAATCGATGATGTGGGACCTCAACTATTTTAAATATTACTTCCTGAAGCTGGCCCACATACCATTTGATGAACAGGCCCTGGAGGAGGACTTCGATACATTTACCACCTTCCTGCTCAGGGCAGAAGCAGTTTATTTCATGTACCGGGATTTCCAGTCGAGGAACATCATGATGGTAGGTGATGACCCATATTTCATTGATTATCAGGGTGGCAGAAAAGGGGCTCTTCAGTATGATGTAGCCTCCCTGCTCTACGATGCCAAAGCAGACCTGCCTCAGGAGATCAGAGATCAACTGCTGGAATTCTACCTGGATGAACTGGAACGTTATCTTCCGGGTAAACAAACGGAATTTCTGACTTACTACCCCGGATTTATCCTGATCCGTATCCTTCAGGCGCTGGGAGCATATGGATACAGAGGGTATTATGAACAAAAGAGCCACTTCCTACAGAGCATTCCATATGCGCTCAATAATCTGCAGAACCTGCGAAATCTGTGGTCAAATAAGAAATTCGGGATTGAACTCCCCACGTTATTCTATGTTCTCAATAAACTGATCGAGGATCCAGGATTTACCCCTCCCCCCACCCCTCCCCATGAAGGGAGGGAAGCATCCAGCATCCAGGATCCAGGATCCAGCATCCAAGATCCAGCAACCATATCCCCCGGCCTCACCGTAACAATCAACAGTTTCGCCTATAAAAACGGCATCCCACCTGATCAAACCGGCCATGGAGGCGGGTTTGTCTTCGACTGCCGGGCCCTTCCAAATCCGGGGAGGGAAGCGCGTTTCAAAGAAATGACCGGACTCGACCAACCCGTCATGGACTGCCTGGCAAAAGAGGAAGCTGTGGCCCGGTTTCTACGGAACGTAACCACCCTGGTCGAGCAGAGTGTGACCAACTACCTGGAACGTGGATTTCAACATCTGCAGGTCAGCTTTGGGTGCACGGGAGGCCAGCACCGTTCCGTATACTGTGCTGAAAAACTGAAGAACTATCTCGCTGACCGCTACAAAATCACAATTAATTTGAATCATAAGGCTCTTTCCCAAAAATAGGCTGAGGTTAAAATGAGAACAGCGAATATCGAAATATGAAAGCCATGATCCTCGCAGCCGGACTGGGTACACGGCTTCGGCCTGTTACCAACTCCATCCCCAAAGCGCTGGTGGTGGTTGATGGGAAGCCTCTGCTGCAACAAGCGCTGGAACATGTTAAGCGATACGGGATACGTGATGTGATCATTAACGTGCATCATTTTCCAGGGCAGATCATTGATTTCCTGATCGCACATGATTATTTCGGTCTGGAGATTATCATCTCCGATGAGTCGAATGAGTTACTGGAAACTGGTGGTGGTGTGAGAAATGCTGCCTGGTTCTTCAGTGAAAGAGAACCTTTTCTCGTGAGGAATGCAGATGTCATTTCTGATCTTGATCTCAGCCGGATGGCCCGGTTTCATGATGCCACACACCCTCTCGCCACCCTTGCTGTACGTAACCGCGAGACCTCCCGCTACTTTCTTTTTGATGAAAAGAGTACCCTGTGCGGTTGGGAGAACCGGGAAACAGGGGAGAGACAGATTAGCCGGGAGATTGATGAAGAGCGCCCACTTGCTTTCAGCGGGATCCAGATCCTTCAGCCGGATATTTTTCCATTGATGACAGAAACCGGCAAGTTTTCACTGAAAGATCTCTATGTCAGACTTGCTTCGGACCATCTCATCAAAGGATTCATGGATACCGGTTCGGTGTGGAGGGACATCGGGAGGTGAATGACAGATGAATAACCAATAGCCAATAGTCGGATATGCCACCGTTTCTGTTTCAAACCGCTCAATACATTCATGAAGCCTTCGGCAATAACCTGTCAGAGGTAGCCATTGTCCTTCCCAATCGCCGGGCCGGACTCTTTTTTCGAAAATATCTTTCCGGGATGCTGCCGGGAACAGCCTGGGCTCCGGCGCTGTTTTCCATTGAAGAGTTCATCACATCGGTTTCGGGATTGCGCGAAGTGGAACAGGTGCATTGTCTTATTGAATTGTACAAAGTTCATGAGAATGCTGAAGGAGCGCAAGCTCAACCATTTGATGAGTTTCTTAACTGGGGGGGGCAACTGCTCTCTGATTTTAACGAGATCGACCGCTACCTGGTTGATCCGGAGGCCATTTTTACCTACCTGGACGAAGTCCGCGTGATGACAGTCTGGAACCCGGATAACCAGCCCTTGACAGAGTTTCAACTGAGCTATCTGAAGTTTTATAACTCGTTGCTCTCATACTATACAGGGCTTACAACAGCGCTTCTTTCCCGTGGAGAGGCCTACCAGGGATTGATCTTCCGGAATGCATGGCAGAAAATGGAACAGGGGGAGGCGGAGATTCCCTGGAAAAAGGTAATTTTTGTGGGCTTCAATGCCCTCACCACAGCCGAGGAGAAGATCATCGACCTCCTTGTGAAGCGGGGCGATGGGGAGTTACTCTGGGATGCCGACAGCTATTACCTGGATGATCCGAAGCAGGAGGCCGGCGATTATCTGCGGCAATGGTTCCGGAAATGGCCTCAATGGTCGGGACGGTGGAAATCCGACGATTTCAAGTCGGATTCAAAGGAGATCCAGGTGATCGGGGCTCCGGATCTGGTCGGACAGGTAAAACTGACCGGTACCCTGTTGCAGGAGTGGAAGCATCAGAAACTCTTAAACGAACGAATAGCGGTAATCCTCCCGGATGAACAACTCCTCCTGCCGTTGCTCAACTCTCTTCCGGAAGGAATCGACGCAGTGAACATTACCATGGGGCTCCCCCTCAGCCAAACTCCTCTGGCTGATCTCCTGGCGCTGGTCTATGAACTGCACCATCATGCCGTTACTATGACACCCGGAGGAAGAACATCCGGGAGATTCTACTTCCGGGATGTGGTGAAGGTATTGCAACATCCATATGTAACACGACTGGCTTCAGCCTATACTGAAGGGAACCAATTTGCATTTCGCGAACTTGTGGAAAAGATCAAATCAGGGAAGAAAACCTTCCTTCAGCGAAAAGACCTGGTGACGGAGCATACAGGCCTTTTTGGGACCAGCCTTGATTTTCTCGACCTGCTGTTCACTCCCTGGGATTCGCTGGATGGTGCGCTTACTGGGCTTCAGGTGTTGGTGGAAGCGGTCGTGTTTTCTGTTCGTTCAACCGGACCATCTTCACCTGATCAGCAGGATGGGGAAGCGCCTCAAATCGAGCTGGAATATGCGTATGCAGCTGCCCGGATCCTCCGTCAGCTTCGGCTCCTTATCGCTGAATCAGGGGATTTTCTGACTTGGGACAGCCTGGCGAAGTTTCTGAAGCAGCTGTTGGATACCACGATGCTGCCCTTCTACGGAGAGCCCCTGAAGGGATTGCAGATCATGGGGATGCTGGAGACACGGACGCTTGATTTCGACCGGGTGATCATTCTCTCCTGCAACGAGGGGATCCTCCCATCCGGAAAGAACGTGCAATCTTTCATCCCCTTTGATGTGCGCAAGGATTTTCACCTCCCTCTTCACCGGCAGAAGGATGCCATCTATGCGTATCACTTTTACCGTTTGCTGCAGCGTGCTTCCCATGTGTGGTTGATATATAACTCTGAACCGGGACAGTTGGGAGGAGGGGATCCAAGCCGTTTTATCAGGCAGATTGAGGCTGAACTGCCCGGGTATAATCCGGCGATCGCCATCCGGAACGAGGTGCTGGTCACACCCCTGCTGAGCGACGAGCCATATCCGCCTATCGAGATCGAAAAAGGGGATGCAGTCATGGAAAAACTGATGGCGAAGGCCTCATCCGGATTCTCACCCACAACTCTCAACGCCTACCGGACCTGTACCCTGAGGTTTTATTTTTCTGAAGTTGCAGGATTGAAAGAGCCGGAAGAGGCGGAAGGGGAGATTGATCCGAAAACCCTCGGTTCTGCTGTCCATCACGCCCTGATGAACCTGTTCAAACCGTTTAAGGGAAGTGTACTGACCCGGGCTGATGTCTTCTCCATGGAACCCTTGATTGAGGCTAAGATCGACCGGGCATTCCGGGAGGTATTTAAGGGAGATAGCATGACCACAGGGCAGAACCTGCTTTTGGTCGAAGTGGCCAAGATCATGGTGCGGAAATTCATCCGGGGAGAGGCCATGTATGTGGAGCAATTGGCCGAAAAAGGAGATACCCTCACCGTGGATCTGCTGGAGCAACCCCTTTCCAGGTTACTGGCTTTATCCTTGAACGGATTGGAGGTGAAAATCCGGCTCAAGGGATTTGTCGACCGGGTAGACCGGATCGGTGGCATCACCCGCGTGATCGATTACAAGACCGGCAACGTGGACAAACGGGAGGTCGTCGTCACCAACTGGGAGGATCTGATCACGGATCCGGGATTGGATAAGGGATTTCAATTGTTGACTTACACCTGGCTCCTGGCTAAGCAAGGAGATGCTGCTTCATACCATGCAGGGATCCTCTCCCTGAAAAAACAGGCGGCTGGATTCATCACGGTCACGGTGCCTGATGAAGCGCAGGGATCCCGTTCTTCTCTGATCAGCATGCCTGAACTCATGAAAATGGAAGAGATCCTTCGTTTGATTCTGGTAGATATTTTCAATCAGGAAAAGCCTTTCCGGCAGACCCGGGATCAGGATCGATGTGTCTATTGTCCGTATGTTACTCTTTGTGGCCGCTGAGTTCCGATTCCGAAAAAACAAGGGCTTCATAAGTATAGAGCTCCGCATCTTTCCACCCGTCCCAGCCGATTCCTGCTTTATCGCGGGCGCAATGTCCCAAAAACTCCTCTTTTGACCATCCCGTCTCGGTAGCAACCTGCGGTAAAAAGGTGCCGGAAACGCTCCCTTTTTTGATATAGATCCCATGTCGCCCCAGTTCGAGTTCGTCGATATCCGTGATCTTTTTCATTGGTGAAATGACCGAGATCTCGATCTCCAGGCGGTCAACTTCATTGGCCTGAACGGGTGAGAAGCGGTAATCCTGGGTAGCACTGGCAACTGCCATCTCCTGGATCACTTTGTAAAGAGGGATATCTGCCGTGAACCGGCCGATACAGCCGCGCAGCGCTCCACCCTTTTTCAGGGTGACAAAAGCACCGGCATGCAGTTTCAGGTTGTCGGAGAGGCCTGCGGCATCCACTTCAGGAATTTTCTTATCACGGATATACCCGTTGACCGTATTCCGTGCAATCTCCAGCAAGCGCATCTTGTCAGCATCAGAGAGGGAAAAATTTCTGCTCACCGTGATGGCCCAGTATCCTACCACCTGCTGTTTATCGCCGTATTTAGAATCCCCTGAATTCCGGTAGAAGAGGGGAGAAAAGGTGTAATCCGGATTTCCCGATGTCAGGTAAAGGAGAGTGAGTACAGAGGTCCAACCGCAGCAGTTGGTAGCAAGATTGGGGATCCTCTTCTTCTTGTAACCATCCAGGTGGCTCAGGAATTTCCCGGGGTCGCTGGTGACGATGGCGTCGCAGGTGGCCTGGTCGGCAGCTCTGGCCTCTTCGTATGCCGGATAATGAGAGAAATCACTACTGATCACGAAGAGGTTCCGGTCGTTGAACCAGGGTTTCAGGAGATCAGCGATCTTCCGGCACGATTCCGCAGATTGAGTGCCAAGGACAATGGGGACCAGCTGGAACGGCTTTTTGAGATGCACCTGCAGGAAGGGAACCTGAACCTCCAGGCTGTGTTCGTATTTATCGGCTTCTGGATGAAACATAAAAAGAGAGCTCTCCCCGATGAGTTGATTGGCGAGGGGGATGTTGACCGGAACGTTACCGAGTGGCGTAACATAATCGCCCTGGTTATAAATGGAAGCCCCGGAGAATGCCACCTGGTGACTGGACGCCAGGACGAAAACGTTGTCGAACACCCGGTCGGGATCAACCTGGTTGAACGCGTTGGCAGCCACCTGCCCGGAAAAGACATAGCCGGCATGCGGAGAGATGATCGCGGCGATCTGCTCCTGCTTGCGGGGGATCGCCTCTTTAAAGAAACCGTTCAACATAGACCGGAGTTCTGTAGGATTGTCTGAATAGAACCTTCCTGCCGCTGCAGGTTTCCGGTCATTTTTTTGAGCTGATGCATCCTGATTCTGGGATGAACATCCAAGTTGTGAACCAAACATAAAGCTTATTAACAAAATGAAAGAAAACCGGTTTGTTTGCATTATTTTTGAAATTATTCCAGGGTAAAGATACTACATGTACAAGAGATTTGCAATCTTCTCTGCCTTATTTGGTCTGGGTTTTATCTCCATCTCCACTCAGATCTACCTTTTGCGCGAATTCCTTTTTGTGTTTCAGGGAAATGAACTTGTGTTTGGTGTGGTATTGGCCAACTGGATGCTGGTCACAGGATTTGGAGCTTTCATCGGACGGTTCGCCCAGCAAATGAAAGACCGTGAGTCCTTTCTCCTGTTCCTGATGCTATTGCTGGCGATGATTCCGGTTCTGACCGTTGTGAAACTGGATGTGTGGCGGAGTGTGGTTTTCCCGACCGGGAGCATGGTCGGGTTGCGGGATATCTTCTACTCGTCGCTGTTGCTCCAGACCCCGGTATGCTTTCTCAGCGGTTTTCTGTTTACCTCCCTCACTTCAATCCTTCCGAAGAAAGCGGGCAGGAATCCACTTGGTGGAGCCTATGCGGTGGAATCCCTCGGAAGCATGATATCAGGCGGGTTGGTCAACTTCATTTTCCTCTGGACCATGGACTCCTTCCCGGCGATGAATATCATCTCCACCGTGTTTCTGGGGTGTGTCATCCTCTTTGCCTTCTCGCAGCAAAACCTCCTTCCGAAGATCGTAATTCCCCTCATTTCCGGAGGTATCATCCTGGGCCTGTACTCAGTCTCATTTTCAAACTTTAGCCTCTCCCTGCTTTTTGAAGATCAGGAGGTAATTGTCGACAAAGAGACGCCGTATGGCAGGGTGATCGTAACGGAGCAGCATGGTCAGTACAATGTATTCGAAAACGGAGTATTGTTGTTTAGTTCAGGCAATGTGATCAGGGATGAGGAGTCGGTCCATTTTGCCATGGTCCAGCACGATCACCCTGAACGGGTGTTGCTGGTTTCAGGGGGGCTGAGCGGGGCTATCCCTGAGATCCTGAAGTACCGGCCGCTACGGGTTGATTATGTGGAGTTGAATCCAGCGCTGATCGACATTACAAGTACCCTGGGGGGGCTGGTAGCGGATACCCGGGTCAGATACATCACAGCCGATGCCCGGAGGTACATTACCCATACCAACAACCTTTACGATGTTGTGCTGATCAACCTGCCTGAACCTTCCACCCTTCAGTTGAACCGGTATTATACCGATGAGTTTTTTGGTGTCTTGAAGCAACGGATGGATTCCGGCGGGGTGCTCTCATTGTCATTGCCTACCGGATCTGATTACGTGAGCCAGGAAGCCGGTAAGTTGAACTCTTCCATCTTCTATACACTCAAGAACCACTTTCAGCACGTTTGCATCCTGCCATCCGGCCAAAACTTCTTCCTTGCCTCCGACGACTCCCTGGATTTGGCTATCCCTTCGTTGATCATTCGGAAAGGAATTCAAACGGACTACGTGAACCCATACTATTTTGACGAACAACTGTTGCAGGACCGGAGCCGTTTTGTGATGGGAAAACTTTCGGAGGAGAGCGGGATCAATTACGATTTTCACCCGGTTGCCTACTTTTACCAGCAGGCTTACTGGCTCAGTTATTTCAGGCAGAACTATACCCTGATCGGGGGGATCATCTCCCTGCTGCTGGTACTCTCCTTCCTGTCTATAAACCGCGTCAATGCCGGTATTTTTGCGGCCGGATTCACAGCCTCTTCCACAGAGATCATCCTGTTACTGGGATTTCAGATCACCTTTGGATTCGTTTACCAGGCGCTGGGAGTGCTGATCATGGTTTTCATGTTGGGATTGGCTCTTGGTGCAGCCTCCCGGAAAATCCTTTTCAGGGAGAGCTATCCCCGGAATTATCTGCTGTTGCAATTACTAATGGCCACCTTCGTAATCGTCATCCTGATGTTCATCGCACTGGTCCCCTTCCTGGAACTTCAGGATTACATGATTTTTACCACATTTCTTATCCTTGCCTTCGGCATCGCATTTCTCACCGGACTGGTCTTCTCCTTTGCCGCCCTGATCTCTAAGGGAGGAGTGGAGAAGGTGACCGCCTCTAATTATGCAGTCGATCTTTATGGCTCAGCTCTCGGCGCATTGCTGACTGCGGTGATCCTGCTACCCTTGATCGGAATTCATATAACCCTCGTCGTGCTGGCGATATTGAATACCTGCACCGCGATGTGGTTCTTTGTTTCAAGGAAAAAATAATACATTGCGCATCATTGCCATCATTCCCAGAATTTAATCTGACGACAGAACTTGAAAACATCGCGAACAGCAAAAAAACCGATGGAGCCATATTGAAAGGTGAATTCGTTTCTACATCCAACATGCGGTTGAATACATTGATTTTAACCTTTTCGGCCTGACCAGAGAGCAGTTTTCCCTCCTGTGGCTTTGTCTTTCGAAGGAGAACCTGCTCGCCGACCTGCCCCTAAAGATCAAGGAGTCGTCGGTACTGCAGGAAGAGAACATTACCAAAAAACTCTACGCCGATTATGCGCGGTTCAGGGAGGGATTGTATAACAATTTGGTAACAAATAATCCCGGTACAGACAGACTGCTCTTATTCAGGAAAACGCAGAAACTTCTCGACCGCTTTTTATTCGTCTTTTTTGCCGAGGACAGGCTTCTGCTGCCCCCGAACTCCATCAGTGAAATCGTTAAGCAATGGACCTCCTTAAAGGATGAACTGGACGAGTATGTACCGTTGTATGACCGGTTTAAAAAATATTTCGGGTACATGAACACGGGATATAAAGGAAAAAGATACGATATCTATCCTTACAACGGGGGACTTTTTGCACCGGACGAGATCCTTGACAATGTAATTATAGACGATGATGTATTGCTGGAGCATACGGTAAAACTTAGCACATACGACTTTGAAACCGATGTGGATGTCAATGTCCTGGGACACATTTTTGAACATTCGCTTGGCGAAATTGAGAACGTTCAGGCAGAAATTAAAGGGGAACAGGTTGACCGGCAAAAATCCAAACGTAAAAAAGAGGGGATCTTTTACACGCCGGAATACATCACCCGGTATATTGTGGAGAATACCGTAGGCAAACTGTGCACAGAAAAGAGAGCCGAATTTGGTATTGTTGATGAAGAGTATGCCAGGGGGAGAAAGAACCGGAAAACAGAGACCATCAAAACCCTTGATAAAAAACTAACAGCCTACCGGAATTGGCTAATGACGTTGACCATTCTCGATCCTGCCTGTGGTTCGGGAGCTTTTTTGAACCAGGCATTGGATTTCCTGATCAAGGAGCACCGAAAGGTTGACGAGCTGCGTGCCCAGCTTCTAGGGGGAGACCTTGTGTTGTCAGACATCACTACCGATATTCTGGAGAAGAACATCTATGGTGTGGATCTCAATGAAGAGTCGGTGGAGATTGCTAAACTCTCCCTGTGGCTGCGGACTGCCAAAAAAGGGCGGAAGCTTAACACCCTGAGCAACAATATCAAATGTGGGAACTCTCTGATCGACGATCCCGCCGTGGCCGGCGAGAAAGCCTTTAACTGGCAGCAGGAATTCCCCGAAATCTTCGCCAACGGAGGATTTGACGTGGTGATCGGGAATCCGCCTTATGTGAGAGCTGAGTTATTAAAGAGCTCAGTAAATCCATTAAAAAATCTGGTGGAGAAAAACTTTTAAAATCAGAAGAGATGGAATGGATGGAAGTTTTTGAAACAAAAAGAGCCGAAATTCAATCACTACAATCCCAAATTGACAAAACCGACAGGGAGATCGACCGGATAATTTACGAATTATACGGGTTGACAGAGGAGGAGATAAAGATTGTGGAGAGAGGATAACCAGAATAACAATATAAAGATAAAAGAGGTTAATATCTGTTCTTTGAAATCTGGAATTTTTTAGCTACATTTGTGATCTAAAACAGTTAAGTTATGTTGACTAAAGATAATGTTATCAAGACGATATCAAAGTTTCCTGAAAACTTTACATTGGATGAATTGATTGACAAACTGATTTTCATGGACAAAGTCGAAAGGGGCCTTGAGCAGTCTCTTTCCAATAACGTTTATTCACAGGAAGAAGCCAAAAATCGGCTTTCTAAGAATTGATATTTTAACAGTCCACCATTCAACAATGAACCAAAAAATCTCCAAACGGGAATTTCTTCGCCGCAGCCTGGCGGGTGCCGGAGGGGCGGCGCTTGGCTTGCATTCCATGGAGTCGATAGCAAAAACCTTTGATCCTATGAACGCATCATCAGAAAATCCGGTTGGAGGACTGGGTCGTTACAGCAAAGAATCAACCTATTACATTGTGACTCCCAAAGGGGTGAAATGCCAGATCTGTCCCAACCAGTGCATTCTTACAGAAGGCAAAGAGAGCATCTGCCGCACCAAGGTTGCCATTGATGAGAAACTCTATACCCTGGCTTATGGCAATCCATGTTCGGTCCATATCGATCCGATAGAGAAGAAACCGTTGTTTCATTTTTATCCCACATCCCGCAGTTACTCTGTGGCCATCGCCGGATGCAACCTGGCCTGTCTGAATTGCCAGAACTGGGAGATCTCCCAGGTCAGCCCACGCGACACCCAAAATTTCGATCTCTTTCCGGAGGCTCTGGTTGAGGAAGCCGCTGCCAGTGGATCTCTCTCGATTGCCTATACCTATTCCGAACCCATTGCCTTCTATGAATACACCTTCGATACGGCTAAGATTGCCAGGGGGAGGGGGATTAAAAATGTCTTTGTCTCCAATGGCTTTATCAATGAAAAACCATTGCGTGATCTGGCGGTCTACCTTGACGGAGCCAATATTAACCTGAAATCCTTCTCCGAAGAGACCTATCTCAAATTAAACGGCGGAAGCCTGGAGCCGATCCTGAGAACGCTGAAAATCCTGAATGAGATGGGCGTCTGGTTGGAGATCACCAATCTGATTGTTCCGGGTTGGACCGATAAACCTCAGATGATCAAGGAGATGTGCACCTGGCTGGTCGACAACGGGCTGGAAGATAATCCCCTCCATTTTAGTCGCTTCTTTCCGCTTTATAAGCTGACAACCCTCCCGTTTACTCCACTTTCCATCCTGGAGGAGGCACACGGCATAGCGAAAGAGGCCGGCATCAACTATGTTTACATCGGCAACGTCCCCAACAACAAAGCTGAAAACACCTACTGCCCGAAATGCAAAAAGCTCTTGCTTGAACGAAAAGGCTTTACGATACTTGAGAATAATATCCAAAATGGCAAGTGTAAGTTTTGCGGAACTCAAATTGCAGGGCGCTGGAGCTAGGTTTGAGGATTGGGAAATGGGGAAATTAGGAAATTAGGAAATTAGTGCATCGATGGCGTTTATTTTGGGCCAACTGTTTTAATGTAGCTATTTAGAGAAGCGCACTCAAACTCAATAAGGTTCATTAGCTTTTTATATATTTCCTCAGTGATAAGTTTTCGATTATAGAGTTTTACAATCCAGGTTTTCGTTTCGAATGCCGAGCCCCTGGC
Organism: Bacteroidales bacterium; assembly: GCA_016783905.1. Lineage (GTDB taxonomy): Bacteria > Bacteroidota > Bacteroidia > Bacteroidales > FEN-979 > QYOJ01. Next base: position 12,084 of record JADHVQ010000054.1, read on the forward strand.
ATAAAAATAGAATGTGCGGGATTCCTTATAGTGATACCGACCAAACCCTTCACTTATATTTGATGCGATTGAATCTGAAGCTTTGACGATTTGTTTTCCCAGGGTAATCTTCGTGAAATAATCCCAGGGTTTTACTATACTCCAAACTTCCTCTCCGATTTCAATTGCAACTTGATAAATCTTTAACTCCTCAAGCTTCATATTCTTTCCTTTCCTATTTTCCTATTTTCCTATTTTCCTAATTTCTTATTTTCCTAATTTCCTATTTTCCTAATTTCCTATTTTCCTAATTTCCTAATTTCCATGATGATCGGCAGATGATCCGAAAACCCTCCCTTGTACCGCGGACCGAGGAAGGTGCGTTTGGGTTTTTTGTCGAGGTAACGGAGGTCATCCTCCAATAAAAATCCGGGATTAAAGATCTGTATGGAGGAGAGGCAGATGTGGAGAGAATTGTCTGTATCCAGCAGGGAGCCGGAGACGATGAATTGATCCAATAATCCCCAGTGCTCCCTGAACTTGTGACTGCCCTCTCTACCTGTTTTCAGGAACATCAAATTGACCAGATCGAAGGGTCTTAGGTTACCCGTGTCGAGACGGGCTTTCAGGATGGTTTGAAGGCTTTTATTCTCTGGCTCATCATTGAAGTCTCCCATGATGATAATAAAAGGGTGGCTGTTTACTGTGGACTGAAGACTGAGGACTGAGGACTGAATAATAGAGTCCACTTTCTTCCGGAGTACCGAGGCCACAAAGTTTCTCCTGGGAGCGGATGTCGCCTCCCCTCCCCGCCTTGAGGGCCAGTGATTTACGAACAGATGGATGGTGTCTCTATGGCGCAGTAATCCTTTGACATAGAGAATCTCCCGTGTTTGTACAGTGGTGTCAAAGGGGAATCGAATGGTGATCCATTCCGTTAAAAGCGGGGCGAATGCATCTGGCCGGTATAACATGGCAACATCAATCCCGCGCTGATCAGGAGAGTCGCGGTGGATCATACGGTACTGAAATGACTTCATCGGTGAGTCATAGATTAGTTTATTCAGTACATACCGGTTTTCCACCTCACACAACCCAATGATGGCGGGCGGATTCCACTCTCCTGCTGCCAGGATGGTTTTCGCTACGTGTGCGAGCTTGATCTGGAGTTTTGCATAGGTCCAGTGCATGGCTCCTCCTCCTGTGAACTCTTCATCGGAGGTAAGCGTATCATCGCGGTAGTCAAAGAGATTCTCGACATTCCAGAAGAGAATCCTGACATTTTGACTCGTTTTCTGACTGCTATCCGCTACGGCACAATTTTCGGGAGTAGCACTTTGATAGTGTTCCGGTAGCAGGTGGTTTGGAAGTATCCAAACCAATAGATGCATGACCGCTAACATGTTCACTCGTTTCATCTCAATGATTTTTAGCGAAGATTTGCGATTTGTTCAGCGAAAATCTGCGAGAAATTTTACCTGTTAATCAGGAAAAGGGTAAAAAGGTTAACTGTCACCTGTGAAAATATTTTAACGAATCTTTAACAATGATGTTAACAGTTTTTAACAGTAGGATTGCACTTTCGTTCTGTGATAGCCGTTAACGTTACGTATTAAATTTGATAGATATGAAAAAGATAGCAGCTCTGTTTCTGGTGGCCGTTGCAGGTGGAGCAGTGGTGTTCTTCTGGAGGGACTTTATCCCAACGGGTTAAAAGCGTATTATGGAATCGGTTTATAAAAAGTTAGAAAAGCTTGAATAAATATTTTGAAATTCCGTTATATTGTTGTAATTTGAGTGTGCAATGAGACAGTTGAAAATATCGAAATCAATCACCAACCGGGAGACCGCTTCGCTCGATAAATACCTGCAGGATATAGGGAAAGAGGAGCTGATCACGGCTGACGAAGAGGTTACTCTCGCACAGCGGATCAAACAGGGGGACCAGGTGGCGCTGGAGAAGCTTTGCAAAGCCAACCTCCGGTTTGTGGTTTCGGTAGCCAAGCAATATCAAAACCAGGGACTCAGCCTTCCCGACATGATCAACGAAGGCAACCTGGGCCTCATAAAAGCCGCAAAACGTTTTGATGAAACCCGTGGGTTTAAATTTATCTCTTATGCCGTATGGTGGATCCGGCAATCGATCCTGCAGGCACTGGCCGAGCAGGCCCGGATTGTCAGGTTACCTTTGAACCAGGTAGGATCGCTCAACAAGGTGAATAAAATGTCGTCCCGCCTGGAGCAGGTCTATGAACGTCCCCCTTCGGCAGATGAAATTGCCAAGGAGATGGACCTTCCCGAACACAAGGTGCAGGAAGCCCTGAAGATGGGGTCACGTACCCTGTCGATGGATGCTCCGCTTGATCAGGATGAGGAGATGAAGTTCCTGGATATCTTCGTGCCTGACGATTCCCCCGGCACAGACGAGATCCTGCTTCGGGAATCCCTGGCCCATGAAATTCAACGGTCGCTCTCCACGCTAACGGAGAAGGAGCGGGAGATCATCAATATGTTTTACGGGATCGGCTACCCCCACAGCTACACCCTGGAAGAGATCGGTACAATGTTTGACCTGACCCGTGAACGGGTAAGACAGATCAAAGAGAAAGCCATCCGGCGTTTGAAGCACTCTTCACGGAGCAAATTACTGAAAACCTACCTCGGGTAAAAAGAAAAATCAAATATTTACGGCATAATTCTCTTGTGAATGATTGAACAAAGAAAGCGCCACTTACTGATTTTCCTGCCTGTCTGGATCATTCCGGTCCTGCTTATCACCTGTGGGTCGCTGATCAATTTTCACCAGAACAGGATCTGGGGCAAACAATTGATGCCTCACTCCTTCGTCACTCCGAGAGATAAAACAAAAGTGCTGAAGATCCAGGATGTTCAAAATCATTTGACAGACTTCTTTGTATTTGATACCCGGGATGAAGCCATCTTTTGCTTGCCCTTTTTGTTATACTTATGTTAACCTCGGCATTTCCTATGTGATCCGGAACCGGAATGGTTTTTATTATAAACTCAGGTTTGTTGGATTCTACAACGATTTAGGGCAAAAGGGATATCCCTTATTTGAGTACCAGCGGCTCTAGTTGGCAGTTTGTAGTCCACAGTCCACAGTCCACAGTCCACAGTCTTCTTCTTCATTCTTCCCTCTTCCCTCTACCCTCTACCGGTATCCCACTGCAGCGTACCCCACCCAGTGCTTGATATTCGCCGGGGCAGTAACACCCATTCCCAGATCTTCAACGGGAAGCGCCGGGTGGTCGATCGAAGTGGAATAGCCGATCAGTGTGCCGGCGGGTGGGTATGTTCGGGTACGTTGCTGAAGGTAAAAAGCCGTTAACAAACCAAATGGAACCGAGTACCGCCCGCACCAGGTCCATTTGTAGTCACGGAAGTTGGTATCCTGTACCGTATAATCACGGTACCGCTTGATATTCATTTTTACAATGCCACCGGTAAGGCAGTTGTCGATGATCTCGTGCTCATGGGCAACCGCCAGCCCCTCCATCCGTTCCAGCGACATGGCAGGTATCAGGATGGGAACCTGATTTTGTTAAACAGGGTAAAAATACAAATTCCCTACCTTTGCACCATGTTTAATGAAGCTCCGGATTTAGTTAAGCCCATCCTTATAAACCAACCCAACTTCCTCGACATTGGCGGGATCCTTACCGGCAGTTTGACACGGTGGAACATTATCTCACAGACGTGCTTCATGTTGATAGAGTTATTTTACAGCAAAAGTATCTGATATAGATTGTGGTGCGTATCAAATTCATAATTGCCCTGTGCATAATCGGAACGTTGACG
>JADHVQ010000055.1 GCA_016783905.1 Bacteroidales bacterium
AGCAAAACGATCGACCTCTATAAGCACGCCCTGGACCTGGAACCCAAATACGACTCCACCATCATCCTCTGCATGGGATATGTCTACCGCCTGGCAGGCGATCCGGATCAATCGATGAAAGCCTATATCCTGTTGAAATCCAAATATCCCCGTTTTGCTGAAGGGTTTAATAACTGGGGATGCCTGTATGCCTATATCGATAAAGACCAGAAAGCCCTTTCCACGCTTACCATTGCCATCCGCAAAAACCGGGGATTGCTTGATGCACTCTGCAACAGGGGGCTTGTTTACCTGAAAATGAAAAAATACAACCAGGCATTTGACGACTTCTCCGATGCCATTCAGATCGACCATAATTTCGCTGATGCCTATTATTACCGAGGCTTTACACGAAAGGCAATGGGTGACCTTTCTGGTTCCATCATCGATTACTCTCGTGCCATCGACCTGAAGAAGTAACAATGGGTTGTTGATAAAGTTTTTTTTCCACCCGGGTACCATCTTCCTTTTCCAAATATCTTTATCCGGTTAATTTATCGGATCTTCATGCGAAGACTGCTCGTTTTTTCTGCTCTCCTTGGATCCCTATTGTTTTCCGGAGTAGCGCTTTCTCAGACACAGGGTGTATTAAGCAAGAAGTGGTATGGCAACTGGTCGGTTGGCATCGGGGGAGGTCCAACTATCTTTTATGGAGATTTGAATCCATACAGGATAGCTCCAGGTATATCAACTTTCAATGAAATCAAGTATGCCGGGACATTTTACCTGATCCGTCAGCTCAGTCATGTCTTTGCCCTGCGAGGACAAGCGCTCTATGGCGAGATCTATAGTTTCAGAAAGAACTATTCGAATGGTGCCCCCATGAATCAGTACTTTACAGGAAACATCCTGGAGTACAATCTTAATACAACCATTAACTTCAGCAATCTTCTCTTCCGCTATAAGCCCAAACGGATCTTTTTTATTTATGGAACCGTTGGAATAGGTATGTCTAACTGGATCACCAAAAAGACGGATCTCATCACGCACGAGCCAGTCGGGGGTAGCGGATCAATTACAAACTGGACAACAGAGTGGGTGGTTCCGGCTGGGCTTGGTGCCTATTTTAATATCTACGATAAAGTAAACCTGGGCTTTGAGTGGACCTTACGGGGAGTCAACTCAGATAAGCTGGATGCCACAGTGGGTGGTTTCCAGTATGATATCTACTCATTTCTCTCGTTAAATCTGGTCTACAACTTCAACCGCAGGAATCCGGTTGAGCTCAAAACAGTGAACCCTACCATGGCTCCGTTTGTGATGCCAAAACCGCAAATTCCAGAAGATAAGAAGCCTGTGATATCCACTCCCCCGGCAGAAAGTGATACTGCCTCCGTCACCAAACCAGTTTCAGGCCAGCCGGTAAAACTCTCTCCGGAACAAATAGACGTGGCCCCAGCCATTTCTTCCGTTGAAACTGCATCTACACAGAGCGTAGTTCCGGAAACCGGGAAAAAACCTTACCAGCTTCCCGGCCTGGAAGCTGACATCTTCTATCGCATCCAGATCTTTGCCTCTTCAACAGGTCACCGAAGCGCCAGCAACCTCCGCGCTTACTTTAAATTAACCCAACCGGTTTTCAAAGAGTTCTCTGAAGGCTATTACCGCTATTATGTCGGGGAATTTGAATCCGAAGCCGAAGCCAACCAGCTCGCCACCAGACTGGATTCCAAACCCGGTTTGAAAGGAGCTTTCGTGGTGAGATACATCAATGGCACACGCGAGTTGACACACCCGAAGTGACGAGGGACGAAGGACGAGGGACGAGGGACGAAGGTCAAAGAAGGATGACAAATTTCGAATTTCCGGGATTCTATTCTTCCCGGAGTATTTGGGTCAGATCTCTTTTAAATACATGTTGTGCAGGGATCAGGATCCACACTGCTCCACTGATCCATATCACCAGCAGGATCACGAGGAGAAATCCTCCCGGCATCTGGTAAGCAGGTGAGATCAGGGATGGAAGAATTCCTGCCACAGCTCCAATGATGCCCAGGAACATCCCGGCAAGGAGGATCAGCAGATATTCGATCATCAGCATGTTGCGGATGAATTTTTTACGGAATCCCAGAGCGGTATAAAGAGCCAGTTCCCTGGCACGTTCGAGGTTGTTGCGCCAGAGAATGATGCCAAATCCAATGGTGCCGATCAGGACACCCAGTGCGCCAAGGAGCATGAAGACTGACAGATAGGTGTTCTCCACGGAGTTGAATTCGGCCAGTCGATCTGATGCCGGAACTGCCACCAGTCCGTAATCCACAAATAACTCCTGAAGCCGGTTTGCTATCTCTTTTTGGCCGGCAAACGGTCCGTCAACCAGCATGATCCTGGTTCCGCTAATAGAAGGGAACCGGTTTTTCAACAAACTGTCGGAGATCAGGATATATCCCTGGAAAATGGAGTTATCCAGCCCTCCCATCAGCTTCACACGCAGTTCTTTACCAGCTTCGTCGAGGTACTGGAGGGTATCGCCAACCTTTTTTCTCAATCCCCAGGTGATCACGGTTTGATCTGCGAAGGCGGGAATCACGCCGGGTGATATCTCCCGGCTAAGCGTGAGCCAGGGGTGGTCCGGGTCCACTTCAGAGAGGGCATTCACCAGCCGGAATGCATCCAGAGCATCAAAATCCTGTTCCGGGATACCGAGCATCATCGGTTGCGGAACCTGATTCAGGTTGAGGCAACTGGCATCATTCCCATCGAGGCGATGGAGTTGAAGAAATCTTAGATCCTGCAACCGGGTCTCATCTTCCAGAGCAAAATAGGCTTTCCCTGAAGCAGTGTTAAGGTCGTACAGCAAGGGCATCGTAGCTTCGGCCCATAGTAAAAAGCCGCCTGTTCCTGATTGCCGGTCCCTTTCCGTCCCAAAGAAGGTCTTCCGGTTTGCCCCGGTGATGATGATCGTAAAGGTTCCCAACGCGAGTAACGTTATAGCCGCTATATTCCTTCTCCGTTTCACTGATCCGATTCTTAAAATCATTGTTAAAAAACCGGCCCTTCCGGAGGCTGGCTTTTCAGATTTCCGGATCAGGAATGCATTCAGCAGGCAGATCCCTCCACCCATTATTACCCCTCCAGCTGTGAGGAAGAGGCCTGCATCCGGTACTTCAGAGTTTGCCAGTAAGACCAGCATCAGTACAAGGGCAATGATCAAAAATACGATTCCAGATCCCAGCCATACCCGTTTTTTCCTTTGCAGGCCGTGAGAAGGAGGTTCTTCGGTTCCCTTCACCAGGCCGGAAACAGGGCGCCGGAGCTGACTTTTCAGGGCCATGAAGAGTACTCCACATGCCAGGATAAATCCGGAAGCAGCTCCGGTCGCCAGTGAGGAAAAATCCACCACTACAGTGAGCAAAGAGGTTCTCACCGCATCTTGCCAGAGTGTGTTTAATCCTAAGAAAATGAGTTTATTATACAATACTCCCGCAATGGCTCCCAGGATCACTCCGGGGATCGCTACAAGAACAGCTTCTGAAAAGAGGATGCGGATGATCAATAGTTTCCGGAATCCAAGTCCGGATAACACTCCTGCTTCCGTACTTCTTGTTCTGGCATGCAAAGAGAAGAGCAACGCAATCAGCAGAAGGGAAGAGGCAATGAGGAAAAAACTGAGGCTCAGGAAAAGGCTGCCAAAATCAGTGGAGTTTGCCGCTGCCAGTTGTCCTTGTTCCCTAACATTCTGAAACACAAACCGATACCAGGAGGGATGAATACCGGCCATGATGGTTGAATCAACGGATGCCGGATGCCAGATGCCGGATGAACGGGAAGAATCTCCTGCTTGGTGAGTTGATTTGAAGCGGAAAGCGGTGACCGTTCCGAATGGATTATTCCAGAGTCTCATGCCATCTGTCAGGGTGATGAATGCCTTCGGGGTTCCTTTGTATGTATTCCAGTAAGCTTCATCTTTATCCCGAATGCGGTCCAGTTTTACCGGCGCTCCGGTTTGCCAGTCACGACAATGGCCGGCATCACTCAGCCCGGGAAAATCGGGCATCATAATTCCTCCGTAAGGGATGGACTGAAGGGGAATAATGGCCGACACCGTGAATCCCGCTTGCCGCTCATGCAACCTCCGAAGCGGACCCATCACAAAATAAGTCATGTAGAGCGAGTCTCCCGGGCGGATGCCAAGATCAGAAGCCAGCCAGTCGGTGATAAGGATCTCCCCGGGTGATAAAGGAACCGGTAATATCCCCTCATCCATGGCTGTTACAAACGAGTAAGGTGTCTCTTCCCCATTGGCAGAGAGGGTGTTTGCCAGGTAGGTAAGGATGGATTGGGCATCCGGAAGGCGTTCACGGATTGCCTGGGCAGTCAGATCGTCAAAAAAGATCCGGTCCGAGGTCAGCTGGTATAATCCCTTATCATCAAGCCGGGTCATCCTGATTCCGGCATCTGGCATCTGCCAAACCAAAGCTAAGGCTTCATCAAGTTGTTCGACACTCTGCTTAGGATTTTCGGCTCCGGGTACCAATAGTACATTGGCCGATCCCGGGAGGCCAACCCGGGAGGAGAGCTGATCCAGTGAAACAAATGCATTGAAGGGAGCCTGTTGATTGCTCTTCAGGCTGAACCTTCCCATCTCCTCCTCATCAGCTATCGCCGCAACCGTAAGCCGGAGGGAAGCTGCCGGAGTTTCATCAGCCACGAAAGGGGCATTTTGCGGCGCCTTTTCCGCTTTTGGCAGCCTGATCAAAAATGGATCTCCAATTCCAAGTTCCAGCTTTGATGCCAGGTTTTCACTGAGGATCACCTCATCCTCTTTCGGCAACACTGGAGAGGTATTCCACAGGAAGCCGAAACTGCTGTCAACACCTACAACCTGGATATCCTGTATCCGGTTGCCGGTTTCGCCATTGACCCCAATCCCAGCCAACTGCAAGAGGGATACTACCGGTTGGCCCAGCTCCCGGGAGAGGTCGTTGGTCAGGGCCGTCCTGAAATAGCGGTCTCCCGGCTGCATGGCCCAATGCGTTGCACCAAGTCTCAGATCCGTCAGTCTTTTCAATGACCCCCTCACAGAATCCCCCACCAGAAGCGCACCGGTCAGTACCGCGGTACTGACCATCACACCAGTCAGAATCGCCAGGTAGGGCCATCGGTAAAAGAAAAGATTTCGGAAAACCAGCTTTCGTATATTCATGCCTCTTCGAGTTTTTCGAGCCTGCCTGAATGGAGACGATAGACCTCTTTCATACCCCTGGCCAGCTCCATCGAGTGAGTGACCACCACCATGCCTATTTCTTCTTCGAGATTCAACTCTGTAAGCAATCTCCCAAGGGCGGAAGCATGTTCTTCGTCCAGCGACCCGGTGGGCTCATCGGCAAGAAGCAGTCCAGGTTTGTTAATCAATGCCCTCACCACAGCCGCACGCTGGCACTCTCCCACCGAAAGCTCTCCGGGTAGGTGCGTCATGCGGTCGATAAGACCCACTCTGCCCAGTAACCGGGAGGCCCGGTGTTCCGCTACCTTTACCACAGATCTATCCTTTTCAGGAAGTACTGGAAGAAGGATGTTCTCCAGCAATGTGAGCTGGGGAAGCAGGTAATGACGCTGGAATACAAATCCGATGAAACGGTTCCGGATCCAGGCCAGCTGATTATCATCCAGTAGTTCCACGGCTTCGCCGTTGAGGATGACCCGGCCGGAAGAGGGACGATCAAGTGTTCCCAGGATATTCAGCAATGTACTTTTGCCTGATCCTGAAGGGCCTACGATGGCTATTGAATCTCCCCGATGAATGGTCAGCGAAATCTCTTTCAGCACGGGATGATCATAGTGTTTGGATACCTGTTGAAGTTCTGCCAGCATGTTTTATCGTTTTTTATCGAGAATTTGTTGATATATTCCAACCATCTTCCGGGATAGTATCCCACAGTTAAAATTCCGGGAAACGGCTTCAATTCCATTGTTGCTCATCCGGTTAAGCTGTGCGGTCGAACCCATGACCTCCGCAAGCTTCGCAGCCAGGGTAGAAGAGGTATTCGGCTGATAGACCACTCCGCCACCGGTGGCTTCTATGATTTCGGGAAATGCTCCTAAAGCAGGTTGGACAAGTGGGACACCGGAGGCCAGTGCCTCCAGCTGATAAAGGCCGAAAGCCTCCCCTTTCAGAACGGGCACGGAGAGGAGGGTGATCTTCCGGAAAAATTCCTTCAAGCTGTCCTGGCGAAAATCAGACTGAATCTCCACCTGACCGGAGAGGTTCTCCCGCTTCAGCTTCTGCATCTGCCTGTGGATAAAGGATTTGTCGTCTGCGGTCATCCCCCCGGTTGCATATAATCGCAGCGGGGTAAACCTCTTATTCTGTTTTAGTTCAATGAAAGCATCGATGAGTAGTCCGAATCCATTTCCTTCATTTATCCGTGAAAGATATCCGATTGCAGGAGGATCGGTGGCCGGTGAAGAGGGCTCATAGGCATCGGGATTGACCCCGATATGGAGGACATGCATCTTCTCATCAGGGATCTTCATCCGTTGTTGCATTACCCCGGCGTAAAAATGACTGACTGCGATGAAACCATCTACATCCTTTCCTTTTTCGGCCATTAAATCCCAGATACGCTCCCTGTAAGAGTCACGCATGGCATCCACCCAAACATCTTCATCCTGAAGTGAGTAGACCACCAGTGCATGGACCTCATCCCGGATTCGGCTGGCCAAACCAAGAAGCAACGCATTGGAGAGGTGCACGATATCCGGTTGCTCCTTTCGGAGAAAGAGAATCAGCTCTTCGAGCTCTTTCTGTTGGTTTCCTTCGCTTCCCATCAACATCGATTCCGTCATCTCCTCCAGTCCTTTGGCTCTTGTTGATCCCGCTTTATGCGCTGCATAGCGGAGAATGGGTCTGGAGTTCAGGAACCGTTCAAGGAAGAGGGGCATGTTTCGGAGCCAGGGGTAATTCTGCTTCAGGTAGAGGTTCACCGCCCCATAAAAGACAGGAATTTCCTCCTGATGGGTTTGGCCGGTCAGCGTAAGAGGCAGGTATATAGGCAAGGTCAGGGCATCGTGTCCTTCCCTGCGTAGCGACTGAACCAGCGCACTGTCACGCAAACAGTTGCCACAATAGAATGTCCCTCCAAAACCCGGTACTATCTGAATGATCTTCATCGGTTCTTTTCGTTTTTCTGGTCAATTGTCTGGTTCATCCCCGTTTATTCTGGTTCTTGTCTTACCGGTCCGAAGGAATAGAGGGTCCCGTCGTGAGCGCCTATAAGAATCATCCCTCTGGTTACCGCCGGTGTGGCAGTGATATGGCTGCCGATCTCGTAGACCCAAATCTCTTTTCCACTATCCAGTTCCAGCAGATGGAGCCTGCCGTCAGAAGAGGCAACCACCACCAGGTTACCTGCAATCACCGGGGAGGCATCCACCTTCCCAAGCGCTTTGAACTTCCAGATCAGCTCTCCCGTTCCAGCATGATAACAAAAAAGGTGGCGGTTCTGAGACCCGATCAGCACCCGCTCTCCGAGGATGGCCGGAGAAGAGAGAAATGGTCCTCCCCCACCGGTTTTCCAGAGAATCTTTTTTCGTTTCAGTTCAACGCAATAAAACTCTCCATCGTAATTTCCAAACCAGGCTTTGCCTCCCCTGATAGCAGCCGATGAGGCAATGTAGGTACCCAGGTTGATGGTGTCATCTGCCTTTCCTGTATCTGTGTTCACCAGGTGCAGGTATCCGTCACAACCACCAAATACGGCCATGTCACCACTGATAGCAGCCGCTCCGTTGATGAAGTTGTTGGATTCGTATTTCCACAATGGTCTCCCCGTGGTGGCATCCACAGCATGGAGGTTATAATCATAACTTCCGGTGAGTATCTCTTTGCGCTTGCTGTCAGCAGACCATGTCCAGTTTGAGGAACCTGAGATCTGGCCCTCTGTTAGGTACTTCCATTTCAGGCTACCGGATTCCGCGTTCAAAGCAAACAGAATCCCTTCAAGGGAACCCACAAAGATCGTATGATCCAGGTATAACGGAGCCGCTTCCACGGATGTTCCTGCGTCGTACTTCCATCTGAGTTTTCCGTCAGGAGTAAGTGCATAGATGAACCCGTCGTCGGATCCGAAGCAGATCAGGTGATCACATACCACCGGGGAGGACTTGATGGCATCGCCGGCCTTAAACGTCCAGAGAAGTTTCAGCGGTGGTTGTAACAAAACCGGGGAGGTACCTGTAAGCTGCGGGTCCCCCCTGAATGATGGCCAGCAGTCGGGGCTTGCAGTCTGGCTCAAACCTGTTCCGACAGAACCAAGGGTCAACAAGAAAAACAATGCCATTTGCTTCATCTGAACACCTTCAAATATTTTATTATCAACATCTTACTATTTCACTATTTCACCATCTCACCATTTCACCATTGCCACGTCGCTTCACTCCTCGCAATGACATTTCTCACCATCTTTATATGCCAGCGCTCCCGTCGGGCATCCCTCCACACATGCCCTGGCTGTCCTGGTTAATCCTTCCTGCATGGTTTTGCTGAAGGGCACCGTGATCCTGACATCAAAACCCCGGCCTATATAGGCCAATCCTAATTCTTCTCCCTCTTTTCCTGTAATTTCCACACACAAGCCGCACCGGATACACTTTTCAGGTTCATACACCACCAGTTCGTGCTGCAGGTTACGGGTAAGCTGCTTTCGCTCCGACGCTGCAAACCTTCTGCGGTTGGCTCCATATTGATCGGCAAAAATCCTCAGCTTGCAATTTACCGGTTTCCGGCAGTCGCAATGCATGCACCGGTTAGCTTCACGAATGGCCTCTTCCCGTGTGAATCCGGCCAGGTAACCCATCCCGGGATCGGTTCTTGCATCAGAGGAAGCCTCCTGCATATACTCCGTCTGTTCCTCCTCTTTCAGGGGGCCAATAACAGAATTGAATAAGGATTTCCTTCTCAGGGAATGTTCACCAGTGAGGTATGCATCGGCCTCCATGGCTGCTTTTTTACCCTGGGCAACCGATCTCACAGAGAGCAATTGTTCAGAGATGATGCTGCCACATCCAAACACACCTGGTTTGCCAGAAGCGAAACTTTTCTTATGGATGACCGAGTCCGTATCCAGTATTGGAAGTTCAAATTCATTCACGGGGTGCTCCTCTTTAAATCCGGTTGCCAGGATCACGGCGTCGAAACCTGGAAGGATCTCCTTTTCCCAGATCTCTCCGGTAACCGGGAAGTTCAGCCTAAACTCGCCGCCAAGTGCGTGAATGGATTCAATATCGGCATTTAGCATCTCTTTGGGAAGAAGATCATCAGGGATGCCGTATCGTAAGGCTCCTCCTGCCTGTTCCTGTTTATCGAAAAGTACACAGGCGTGTCCCTTGCGCAGGGTATAGAAAGAGGCTGCCAGTCCGGCAGGACCGGTACCGATCACCGCTACCCGTTTTCCGCTCTTTTGTGCAGGCGCTTTCAAACCTTTTTTTCGAATGGTTTTATCCTGTGCCGTAAACCTTTTCAGCAGGCAAATGGAGAGCGGTTCGTCAACCTTTTTCCTGCGGCAGGCATTTTCGCAAGGTGCCGGACAGATATAGCCGAGCACCAGCGGAAGGGCGATCTCCTCCCTGACCACATGAAGCGCCTCTTCTACCTTATCTTCAGCAATCAGTCGGTTCATCAGTGGGATGTTCATGAAAGCCGGGCAGGAGAGCCGGCAAGGCGCCTCACAATCGCCAACATGATCGCTGAGAAGCAGCTCCAGAGCCTCTTTCCTGGCCTCCATCACCTCTTCGTTCGAAGCCGAAAGGTTCATTCCGTCGGCAACAGGGATGGCACAGGAGGGGATCATGGTGCCGGTATCGAGATCCTTGACCAGGCATACCATGCAGGAGGGATGGTTGGAGTGACCCGGCAGGTAACAGAGGGAGGGGATAAGGATATCCTTCAATGCGGCAGCCTGCATGACGGTCATGCCTTCTTCTACTTCAATGACGATATGGTCGATGGTGATCTGCATGGATCAACTGATTATAATAGCATTCTGTGGACAAACCTGCCGGCAGATGCCGCACTTGATGCACCTCTCCTGCTCGATGAACTGTTTTTCAAAAGGTTTGTATTCAATGGCTTCCGAAGGGCAGCGCTGGGCACATTTGGTGCAACCGATGCAATCGTCGGTTACTGAATATCGGATCAGCGGTGTACATTTTCCAGCCGGGCACCTTCCCTGCAGGTGTGCTTCGTACTCTTCCCGGAAATAGACCAATGTGGAGAGTACCGGGTTCGGCGCGGTTTTTCCGAGTCCGCATAAACTTCCCCGTTTGGTAGAACCTGCCAGGTGTTCGAGGGTTTTAAGGTCTTCCGGAACACCTATTCCGTAACGGATTTTTTCCAGCAACTCAAGCATCCGCCTTGTTCCGATCCGGCAAAACGTACATCTTCCGCATGACTGGCTCTGGGTGAAGGATAAAAAATAATATGCGATGTCCACCATGCAATCATCCTCATCCAGCACCACCATTCCCCCCGATCCCATCATGGATCCCACCTCTATCAGTCCTTCAAAATCGACCGTCAGGTCGGCCAGAGATGCAGGAATACACCCTCCGGAGGGCCCACCGATCTGTACGGCTTTAAATGCTTTTCCCCCTGCAATCCCGCTACCGATTTCCTCCACGATCCTGCGGATGCTCATTCCCATCGGGACTTCAATCAATCCACCTCTATTCACTTTTCCGGCAAGGGCAAAGACTTTGGTACCCCGGCTTCCATTTATCCCAATCCGTGCAAACGCTTCAGCTCCGTGCCGGATGATCCAGGAGATAAACGCGAAGGTCTCGGTGTTGTTTACCAGGGTTGGATTGCCATTCAATCCGCTTTGGGCAGGATAGGGTGGTCTGACCCGTGGTTGACCACGGTTTCCTTCAACCGACGCGATCAGGGCTGTTTCCTCACCGCAAACAAAGGCTCCCGCTCCTTCAAAGATCCGGATATGAAACGAAAATCCGCTTTCCATGATGTTGTCACCTAAGTATCCGGAGTTGGTACATTTAGCAAGTGCTTCCTTCACGCGGCTGACAGCCAGCGGGTATTCAGCCCGGATATAGAAAATCCCATCCGATGCTCCGGTTGCAAATCCTGCTATGATCATCCCCTCAATGACACGGTAAGGATATGATTCCAGGATCATACGATCCATAAAGGCGCCGGGATCTCCTTCGTCACCGTTGCATATCACACTTTTAGGGAAGCCCTCCTGGTCTTTCACCAGCTGCCACTTTTTCCCTGTCGGGAATCCTGCGCCACCCCGGCCTCGCAAGCCACTTTCAGAAATCAAATCGATCACATCCTGAGGCGCATACTCTTTCAGACATCTCGATAGCGCTTCAAAACCACCTGATCGCTGGTACTCTTCCAGGTCGGTAGGCCTCACTACTCCCCTGTTTTCTGTAGCAATATTCGTTTGAGGATCAAGAAATTCCGCTACCGGGCTATCTTGTTCTCCCCCCTTATAAAGCCTGACCGATAATGGGGATCCATCTTTGAGGATCTGTTCAAAAAGTCCAACTACATCTGTTTTTATCCGGTTAAAAAATCCCTCAGGCCTGAAGTGACTCAACACCACATCCTTTACCTCCTCTGGTTTGATCTTCGCATAATAAGCGGCTGGTTCACCGGGTTTAACAATCTCCAGAACCGGTACCTGGTGACAGATCCCCACACATCCTACCTGCTTCACATCCACATTGATATGTGCATCCGCCAGGGTTTTTTCCAGTTCCGATTTCACCTCCGAGCTGCCACTGGCAATGCAGCAGGATCCCAGGCCGATCCGGATCTCTCCCTGGCTGTTTAAGCCAGTGCTTGCTGCCGGATGGTCATCCTGTTTCAGACTGGTCTTGTTAAGAAGGAAATCCTGCAGGATCTCCCCTGCTTTTTCAGGCACAACCTGACCATAAGTCACCGCGTCGATCCGAACCACCGGAGCAATGGTGCAGCAACCCAGGCAGGCAACTTTTTCGAGGGTAAACAATCCCTGACTGTCTGTATCTTCCTTTTCCGTTAGTTTCAGTTCACGGCGGAGGGCGTCGTAAACCTGCGAAGCACCTTTCACATGGCAGGCTGTACCCGTACACACTTTGACGCTGTGTTTTCCAGCAGGCCGATGCCGGAACTGCCCGTAGAAAGTAGAAATACCGGTGATGCGGGAGGGGGAGATCTCGGTGATGGCGCACACCCTCTCAAGAGCCTCCACCGGAAGGTAATGGAACTCCTCCTGGATGGCCTGCAGAATCGGGATCACCGCTTCCGGGGAGCTGCCCCGCTCAGCGACAATCCGGTCGACAGAATCGATTATATTCAATTCGCTCTCCGGCATGAACCTTTTTCGTTTCTTTTTACTTCAGTTCAATTTTCAGCAACTTTTTACCCCGGCCCTAAAGGGAGAAGTTGCTGAAAATCAGGCTCCCTTCAGGGATGGGGCAAAACTGATTTTCAGCATTAATCCCTTTCTGGAATTATATCGATAATTATTTCCCAATACAGTACAAATTTTTATCTCCACGGATAAAGATCTTTCCGCCGGCAAAGGCGGGAGTACATACCGATCCTTCTCCCAGGGCCGCTTCTCCAACCGGAGTGAAAATCTTATCCGCTTTGAATATATGCATTAATCCCGTTTTATCCATCTGGTATAATCTGTCATCGACCAGAACCGGTGAGGCATAGGTGCTGTTATCCAGCTCTTTGATCCAATACTCCTCACCCGTTTTGGCATCGTAACATACAATCACGCCATAACTGGTAACCAGGAAGAGAACCTTGTCATTGGCTACCGGACTTGGGATATCTGAAAGATAATCTGTTGATTCCCAAGCTACCTGTGGCGGATCTCCAAGCTTAATGGCGACCAGTTTGGCATATTCATTAGTGGCAAACAGGTACCCGTCTGCATAGGCCACCGAGGGTCCCACTTCTCCGTAAATGCAGGTTAACCGCCACCGTTCTTTTCCGGTCGCCGGGTCGTATGAAGCGACAAAAGGGTCGGCGGAGAGGATCAGTTCCATGATGTTTCCGGTATTGACCAGAATGGGTGAAGCCCAGGAGACCCTGACATCGCGTGGGGTATTCCACACCAACTCTCCGGTGGCACCGGCAAAAGCTTTTACACTGGCGCCTTGTGACTGATCCCACTGGACGATCAACAGGTTGCTGTACATGATGAGAGAAGAGGAGTGTCCGTAGTGATTTTTTGGAAGTCCCAGGTTCTTTGACCACACCAGTTTCCCTTCCATATCCAGCGCCACCAGATCGCCTGTGGCGAAGATGGCGTAGATCCTTTGGCCATCGGTAGTCATGGTTGGAGCAGCCAGACCGGTCTCCCTGTCCACTTTCGGTACAGCCGATGGAGTTCCAGGCAACGTAGTGACATTCGTCTGCCACAGGATTTTTCCTGTTGTTGCATCAAAGCAGTAGACCTCCCGTTTATTGGCATTGGCCCCTGATAAAAATACCCTTTCATTCCATACGATGGGTGAGTTGTTCCCCGGCAGCGGTATTTGGGTTTTCCATTTGATGTTCAATCCGGTTGTGCAGTCCCAGCTCACCGGAAAGTTCTTCTGGAAGACAACTCCGTTTCCATCAGGTCCTCGGAATGTCAATGAGTTGTTGAGGATCTCCTGCCGGGAGGGAAATGGGTGGACAGATTCCTCTTGTGATTGAAGTGCCGAATTCGGATTTGCTGAAATAGTTGTGGTTGTTTTCAGGCTATCTGGTTCCTTATACTCAGGCATACTCGGTTCCGTTGAATCGCTTACCATCCCTGATGAGATGGATTGATCTTGAAGTGTTTTTCCGATCTCTGTGTAGGTGAGAAAGGCCAATATGAGAGAACCGATAACCAGGAATATCCCGGAATAGATGATCCAGCGCTGGTTGATTTTCCTATGTTCCCAGAAACTTTCCCTGATTGGTTCGGGCCGGGGGGGGATCTTCGGCCGGATTAGTTCGATCCACTTCAGGCAGATGATTACAAGCAACACACATGCCAACAGAATATATCCCCCTGTTCTGATCTGCCACTGACTGGTGAAGAAAGCTTTGCGAGAGAGAAGGTCGAGTTCACGTATCTCCCTGCGGAGCGCATCATCCCCAGGATTGCTCTTCAACCGTTCCAGCAACACAGTCATGGCCGGGGTATTGAGCGGATCCACCCGTTTCACCTGGATGTAGTTAGCAATGATGAGGATACACAGGATAACGGCCACAATCCCGCTGATGATGGCGACCCTGTTCAGCAGTTGAATGGTTTGTTCCTTGGATGTCAGGTTTTCCATAGTTTGGTGATCCTTATCATGATTTAACCGGACAATAATCCACGCACCGGGCACAGCTGAAGCAGCTTCCCCTGTTGGGTTCAAAATCAGTTCGATACCGGGTAATCAGTCGACCGGCAATCAGTCCGCCGATGGTCAGCCCGATAAAACCGCCGAGGACCCATCCCCCGATGTAGAACTGACGGAGGATCCGTGATGCCTCTGCATAGAGCTCCTGAACCGGCATCCCGGAAGCCTTGAAAGCGGTCATTTCAATCGATTCGGGTTCCCCCTGGATTTTTTCCGGATGCACCAATTCTTCGGCCATCTGAACCTTCCCATTGACCAAGGCCAACGACTCATGTATCTGTGCGCCAGTCCACCCTCCTAATAACATGAAAAACGGGATGAATAAGATGATGAGCATGAACTTTCTGACGACCATTTGCCTGGCTTGGGGATTCTTTACCGTTACCGGTTTTTCTATGGCTTCATAGGGACAGGATTCCTCACACAAACGACACTGGACACATACCGACGGGGTGATGGTCCGGTGGAATTTCGAAAACCGGCTGATCCAGTTCAGCAATACGCCATAAGGACATAAAAAGCGGCAATAGGGCCGGGCAATAATAACCCCGGATAGGAGCAGCGCACCTGCAAAGAGAAACATACCGAAAGTGGCATTAAAACGAAAGATGCCCACGAAAGGGTCGTACCTGCAGATGATAAAGTCGGTTCCGGTGGCAGCATACAACACGGCTAATCCCAGGTAGATATAAGGGATTACTCCAAGTACTGCATTAAGCCGGGGGCCAATTTTTCGAGGCTGCCAGGAGATAAGATCCTGAAAGGCTCCGAAGGGACAAACTCCTGCGCAGAACGTTCTTCCAAAAGCAAGTGTGAATAGCAGGGGTGCCATGAAAAAAACGAGGACGGTCCATGGAATCACATACCTCCCGGTGAAGAGGGCCAGGGTTACATTCTGGATGGCACCGATCGAACATACACATCCCTCCCGGTAAAAGCCGAAATAGGCCAGTGAGAAGACCGAAATCCAGAAGACCAGGTTGCGGGAACGGCGACGCAGCACTGCCCAGGTGACCACCGACAAGGCAAGAAGTAACACGGTCACATCCATTACCTCCAGGATCTCGGCCCGGGGATTGGGAAGGAGGGTTTCGGGGGTGATGTATCCCGATTCAAATTCAGGCTTTGGAAAACGTTGAATAGCATAGGAAGAGATCATTTGCCAGGCAACCAGGAGGATCAGGACTACCCATGCTATTCCTTTTTTCATGCCGTGGTTCTCTTTTTACGTGATATCTAATTTCTCCTTACCAAATCCTTTGAGCAGGTATGGTGTATTGGCCGGTACACGGGAGTAGGCATCCGAAGGACAGTTACGGGCAATAGAGCATTCGTTGCAATTGTTGCAGATGTTTTGCCTCACCTGGAGTTGGAGCGAGCCGTTGCCAAATGCGTTGCATCCCTTCACACATTTTCCGCAGCCGATGCAGAGTTCCTCATCGATGGTATATTCAAAAA
>JADHVQ010000056.1 GCA_016783905.1 Bacteroidales bacterium
GGATTACCCAGCACACAGTCAAACCCTCCTTTGGTAAACACCTCCGGAAATTCAAGAAACCAATGAAAGAAGTTTTTCTCAACGCTCATCGCCTGTGCTTTGGCTGGTATTTGTCCTTGTAAGGGGGCGCCTCTTAAAAATGCCCGGTAAGCCCCATCTGTAGCAATGGATTTTTCGTTCTCGATTGTTTTTGAGATAAAAAACGGGGCGATCATCATGTCGGCCAGGATGCGCAGATCGTACCAGTTGCTACCACTAGTCAGGTTTTTGTATGCTTTCTCTTTTTGTTGAATTTCAAGGGGAGTTGTTTCGGGTAAAGAGGAGAACTCATCGTAGGTGTGCAAAATGCTTTTCAATCGTTTGCCAATCTGGTTTTCGAAGTCGATGTATAATTGATCGGGGGTTTTTCGTTCCTGTTTATTTATTTTCAGTAGTCTGGAAGCTACTGTTTTATCGTCTCCCGGAAGTCCTTTGAATGCTTCGTTGGGGATCCCCTTCTTCAACTCATCCTGCGAAACCAGCCCCACAATGGAATCCCCGCACTTAATCCGGTGATCAAGGAAATTCAGCGGTTCGCCCGGGTTATGAGATTCAAGCCAGAGAGCAACTTTGCATAGTTCTACTGCAAGTGGGTTCTTATCCACTCCGTAAATACAGTTCTTAATCACATCGCGGATCGCTGTCCGGATTGCTGTTGGAGAGGGCTGCTCTTCGTTTGTTCGTACCCGTGCCAGTTCCAGGGCAATACGTCTGGCTGCAGAAAGTAGAATATGCCCGCTTCCGCAGGCCACATCGCAAACGGTGATGGACAACAGAGCTTTCTCCTTATCTGGTTCTTTTAATTTGTCTTCAATAATGTATTCAAGGGAGTGCTTGATCAGGGGCTTGACAAGTTCTTCGGGGGTGTAATGAGAGCCGGAGGTTGAGCGTCCAGTTCCTTCTACAAACTCAAACCGGGGTTTCCCTTCATATTCACCGAAATGGGCGTCATATTCTAACAATCCTTCATACACTGATCCGAATTCCTCCACATCAAGGTCGGAGTAATTCACATCAACAAGCTGCCGTTGATCGTTCTCAAATTGAGTCAAAAGGCTTATGACTTGCAAAAGATTTTTATTATCCAGTTTGCACTCCGGTAAAATGCCAAGTGCGTCGGATGAGAATAATCCTGCTCCCAAAGGTTTTATCCCTAATTTCTCTCCATAAAACCCTTTTTCAAAAAGGAGAAAAGTGTTAATAAGCCCTTCCCATAAATCATGTTTTCTTCCATCAACATAGAGAAGCTTTCGGGATAATTTCCGGAGTCGCTCTATACTGTAATACTCATAGTAAATCTTCCTCAACCGGGCAAGATCTCCCCCCCTTGTTGGGGGGGGTATGGGGGGGGTAGTTGGCGTAGTCAGGGGGGGGGAAATCAAATTTCTCTCCTCCGTCACAATTAAAAACAAAAAACGGTAAATCAGCCGCAATTGATAGAGATAAAATGCCGAAGCCGGAATAACCCCCTGCTGAATGCGATCTCGTAATTCTGTATTTTCAGGATGACCTAAAAATCCATTCGCCAGTGTCTTAATGGATTTTTCAACTGCTTCACTAAGTTTTTCACGGATGCGGGAACCTGTTGATAACGATTCCTGATGATAATATTCAATGTAACTCTCTTCCGTTGATTCAAGATCTACCGGCATCCGGGTGACATGAAGAAGACGAAACAGGATGGCAAATTCTGCATATAACTCCTCCTCCATGATCCTGCTAAGATCAAATTCAATATAACTGAGCCTGACCAACCGGGTGGCGTCCCGTAAAAGCCTCAGGGTTTTGCCGTTGGTAACGAGTGCATATAAATGATCCGTATTATTTAAATACTCTTGTGTAAGTGCATGGGGGGAAAGTCTTGGGCCGCTGCCTTCTCTTCGCTTATCCAGGCTGTCGTTGACACCCATGATGTGAATGGGAAAGCATGTTCTGTTGCCTGCCTTGTGACTAATGGCGTAACTCTTTTGGGTATCCGGGTGAATAAAGGCAGGTGCTTTTTCGACATCATAACCAAGTTCTCTCAGAAGAGGAATCATCCAGGAGTTCCGGGTCTCTCCGGCTCCCGATTCTCCCTCTTGCAATCGGTTGACACGTAGCTGAAAGGCTGTCCAATGGGCTCTGGCTGCAGCCCAGGCCAATCCGATTTCATCTCTGACCGACACCTTTTTATCCAATCCAAAATCTCCGGCCTGCTGATATTTAATATCTTCAGTACGGATTTTTTCCAGTATCTCGGAGGAGATGATATTCCCTTGAATGTTGATGGCGGTATAGTTCATCAGAATAGCTCTTTAGGCACCGGATTGAGAATATAGACTCCCATGATGTCCGGAGGCAGGACAGGATAAACAGCTTCGTATCTTTTGCCGCCGGCAAGATCTTTGAACCGGCCGTGGGCCTCTACCAGGTGATTGGCCCGCTCTTCGGCAAGGGTATAGAATTGCGACTCTTTTTCCTGAAATATCTTCAGCTCACCGGTAAAGGCAGTTTCTTGCAGTTCGATAGGGAGTCCTGTTGTGGAAGAGGCCTCTTTCAATAACTGTTTGGCTTCCACATAATCAAGAATTTTAGCATCCTCACCACTCCCTGCATAACCCCATAGGTACATCTCTTCGGAGATGACCTCATGGGATCCTTTAACCTCTTTGATCACATTGCGGACGCGAAACTGGATCAGCGTTGTTTTAACCAGTACCTTATCTGTTTGAATTACGGCAGCGCGTGTCACAGGTTGAAATTGAGGATGTCTCTCAAAGGCAAGCAGGAGTAAAAACTGGC
Source organism: Bacteroidales bacterium (assembly GCA_016783905.1). Taxonomy (GTDB): domain Bacteria; phylum Bacteroidota; class Bacteroidia; order Bacteroidales; family FEN-979; genus QYOJ01. The sequence continues at coordinate 2,821 of JADHVQ010000056.1, forward strand.
ATAGTTGCTCTACAAACCGGTGGTTTCTCCCAATATACTTGTATCCGGCTGGAGTGGGCGATTTAAAACTTACCCGGATGGGCTTGTTTGCCGGGAAAAATATTTTAAGGTGCTCCGGCAGGTTGAGAAGGTTTAATTGATATCCTGTGCCATCAGGGATGATATCCCCTCCCAGATGGATGATGGCCGCTTTCACAAGCTCCTCCACCGATTCTACGTCTCCGATCGCTTCATCCACCTCTTTCAGGTTTGTTTCGATCTCATGCTCCGGGATGTTCTCATGGGTGAAAATGCTTTTCAGACTCTCCGCTTTCTCACGGGCTTCGTTTAGTTCACGTTTGTAAAACTCATCAGCAAACATATCGATCTGTTTCCCATCCACCATGGTCCTGGATTCAAGCAGAATATCTTTGATCAGCGAATCCATGATGCTGGCGCTCTCCTCCCCCAGTGTGATACTTACACCGGTGGAGCGTTGAATCTCCCTGACTTTTCTGATGAGGATCTCCAACACTTTCCGGTCAATCAGATTGTCCTCTCCATAGAGGAGTACCGACTTTACAATTTTGGCAAGCTGTCCGAACCGGTCCACCCGGCCATCGCGTTGCTCAATCCGGTTTGGATTCCATGGAAGGTCATAATGCAGCACGGCGGTAAACCACTCCTGGAGGTTGATCCCTTCGCTCAGGCAATCTGTCGCTACCAGCACTCGTTTGGTATGCTCCTCCATCAACGCAATCTTCTCTCTTCGTTGCTCATCAGCAAGTTCTGAGGTGATCACCTCAACATGGACTTTCTGAGGCAGTTGTTCCTTAAGATATCTGCCAACATAATTGGCCGTTGGAATGTACTTGCAGAATACGATGGGATGAAATCCATCTTTGATCCACTCTTTGATGATCTCAATCGCTTGCTTTAGTTTAATATCATTTTCAGGGCCGCCCAGTTCAATGATTTTAGTTGAGAGCGCCTCCAATTCACGCCATTCAGTATCTTTCAATTGGGCGTAATCTACATATTCGGTTGGGGCGTTGTCATTTTCAGCTTCTGCAGAGGTGGGTTCAATCAGCGGATTGATCAGACCCCGATAACTTTCAGCCAGTTCGTCATCAAGTCCCTTGATTTGCCTGTTTTTAAACATTTGGTATCCGGTGGCAGGGCTCGACATCACTCCCCTTAAAAGAGCAAGAGCTGCCCAGTAGCGCATCCTTTTCTGGTGTTCCTGACCCTCTTTATGCGTGATATCTCTGGCAAACTTCAACACCTCCTGGTAAAAGGCGTTATACTTGTCCGAAAGGTTATAGCCCTTTTCTTTTGAATCGCGTTCCGGGAAAGGAGTATCTTCTTTCACCCACCGTTTGATGCTACCTCGTTTACGTTGAATGAAATGCCTTGCTATTTTCTTACGGTTGCTTTGATCGGCCTCCTTTAATTCGAATGTTTCCAGATCTGGATTTAGTAATCCCAGAATCGATTGAAACTCTTCATCTTTACCACTATGCGGAGTAGCGGTAAGAAAAACCAGATGAGGATCTCGTTTTTTCACGATCTCTGATAAAAGGTGAAACCGTTGTTGCTGGGAAGAGGAGGTGGCTCCGGCTGGTCGTGCGCAACTGTGTACTTCATCAACGATGACTAATTCCGGGCAATCAATAAGAAAAATATCACGGCGTTTATCTGCCTTTATATAATCCACAGAGATAACCTGGTAAGGAATGTGATAGAAAACGGAGCGGTCATCCGGAAGTTTCCTGTCGAGAGAAGCGGCAGTACTCGAACGGATCACCTCGGCTTCAATATCGAGTTTATCTTTCAACTCCTGTTGCCATTGGTCACACAAGTGAGGCAGGCAAATGACCGCAAACCGCTTGATTTCTCCCCGCTCCATCATCTCTTTTAAAATGACCAATGCCTCCACTGTTTTCCCGATACCAACGTCATCAGCTATCAATAATTTGACCCTCTCTTGCCTCAAAGCCATCACGAGCGGGACGATCTGATAGGAGCGGGGCCTGAAGGAAAGCTTTCCCATGCAACGAAAAGGACCGCTTGCATTTCGGAACGAGAGCCGTGTGGCATCAAAGAGCAGTTTCGCAGAGGAAAAATCATTCAGATCATGGATAGTAGGAAGTGGGAACCGGGCTTCCCTGATTTGTTCGTGTGGGAATTGAATGGGAAGGTAAACTCCCGTAATCTCCTCTTCCGATCCACCCATGGGTTTTAGCAACAGAAGATCAGGATCATCCGATGGGAGAGTAACCCATTCACGCCCTCTGAAAGTAACCAGTTTGCCTGGTTTATAATCAGTTATTGTCATTTCATCTTATTTTCCGAAAAACATCTTTCCTGCGTTCGACTAGTTCTTCAAGAGATTCCAGATAATGCCATTCGATGACATCATACCCTGTATCCCGGCAACACTGGCGTTTTTTTCTGTCCTCCGCTTTTACATCGGGATCGTCATGCACAGACCCATCGCAAAATACGAGTGAATAGCCATTGGGCGTTTTGTATACAAAATCGGCGTTAACAAAGCATCCCGAAACATTCACCTGTGCTTTATCCGGCAACCGGTATCCTTTCTTGTACAGGAACTCGATAAATGGTTTTTCAGTAGCTGAGTTCAGGTCATAATGCTCCATCAGGTACCTGTATTGTTCCTCGGGCGATTTCCCTTCCATTGTGTTTTCAATAGTACAATTCATCAACCGTTCCAAGGCCTCTTTGACCGCATACCTGTCAAGGATTTCATGATAGCGTTGATTGTAGTAGGAGAGAATGTCATCATAGGTGGCTTTTGGCTTATCCGGAGCGATATCCTCATGTGTATCCGGGTCAAAATGGAGGAGGCGATAAGCCTCGGTAAAGATATCTCGAAGGATGTTTGTGTTTTCTGTCAATTGTGATAATACCCCCAGGCTCCCTTCGGAAGCTTCAAATAGTAAAATATTTTTATGCTCACCTTTCCCCATGACCCATACCCCGATTTCATTCTCCTCCACCTGGAATTGTTTCTCAAGAGCCCGTTTTACCGCATAGGAAAGAGAGGCAATGCCGCCTTCATCCAAATGCAACTCCCCAACGGGCTGGATGTAAAGGACATCGGCGTGTGAAGTGGTGAATAGCTTGATATTCATCACTGGGTCGTCAGGATTGGGTGTTTCCAGCTCTTTTTTCTTTTTCCATCTTCCGGATACCCTGCCGATGTTAAACCCATCATCATTTCGCGAGTTTCGCCATCCTTTATTGATTTGAATAAGTTTTGCAGATTGGTTGTATATAACCTGAAGTAATGGTTGATCAGCCTCTTTAATAATGACCTCCCGCGTGGCGGCAATCCCTTTTGGAAATGAGAAATATTGTTCCAGGTCATACCCGGCCGCCATGCGCTCCTCTTCTTCGCAGGAGATACGTTCCTGTGGCCTGGCATCAGATTCGGAAAGCTCAACCAGGTTGTTGATGATCTCGACCATGTCTTGGCCCTGAAGCTCCTCTTCTGTTATAGGATCATTATTGACTCCTTTAGCCTCTTCATCTAGCAGGGCATATCCGGTTTTCTTCGAAATTTTAACGGAATGTTTGATTACATCTGCTTGCACAAGTTGCATCCGGTAGATTCTGAATTTTTCTCCATCATGATAGATCACATTATTGGGTCCAAATTCCTTTAAGGCAACAAATCTGGAACGGGACACAAATTCACCTCTATCCATGTGCCGGTATCCCAAGAATGTCCGGATGGGTAAACGGGTGAAATTATATCCTGGTAAGAAGCCTTCAGATGCCAGGTAACGGTAAACATAGAACTCTGATTCATTCCCATATTTCTTTCGCTCAAGGTTCAACAATAGATCCCGCTGCCTCATCCCAATTCCATGTTCCCGTTTTGCTTCTCTTTTCTGAATATTGTCTGCACCAATAGTTGGATCATCCATAATCAGCCGGGCATTGTCTATCATCCGCTGAGCCGTTTTATATAGAATCCGCCATCGTTCAAAGCTCTGATCAAAACGTTCATAGAAACTCCTGACATGAATGGGAATCCATTCGTCAGAAAACCAGTAAGAACCTTCAATTTCGATGATGTCTTTTACCAACAAGCGGTATTTATCAATCCAAATAACAGCGTACCTCTCCAGATGATCGAGTATGTGTGCTTTGATCTCATTTTTGATAGGGAGATCCCCCATACTTGTACAATCCAATACCTCCGAAACGGAAACATGAAGATCTTTCAGTCCCAATTCCATTAAGATGTAGGCGTTGAGATGTGTAAGCAGCAGCTCCTCGTTACTAAGATCTATTTTTGGAGGGACAACTGTTCCGTTGACCATTCGCTTACTCTCCTTGAAATAATTCCGGTCATGCGGCGATCCGTTGGAGCAATAGGTAAAGACCAAGGCGGCTTGTCCGCTCCGGCCGGCACGTCCACTACGCTGGGCATAATTAGCTGGATTAGGTGGTACATTTCGCATGTGAACCATGTTCAATTCTGCAATATCAATCCCTAACTCCATGGTTGGAGAACAGAAAAGTGCCGATATTTTCCCGTTCCTGAATTTCTCCTCCCGCTCTATCCGATGTTCCGGCTTTGTTTGTCCGGTATGTTCTCTTCCTTCAAATACATGTCCTCGTTTGGAAAAATCCTGTTGGTAAAACTTTCGGAAAAAATCATTAGGTTTTAACGTAACTGTTCTGAAGCTTTGTACCCGGACTTCATCCGGGACAATCTCGATGCCATCACCTAGTTTCCAAACAACGCTATCCAGGCGAAGCCTGAATCCTGAAGTCTCCCCCTCTCTTCCTCTAATGGAACTCCGGGATAAGAAATGTCCTCTTTCAAGAAGATCACATACCCCCTCGATATAGGTAATCATTTCTTCTTCATTGAGGGTGGGTGATCCGTTTTGTTTCAGAATTCGTTTCAGGTATTTCCCAAAATAACCTTTAGGGCCAATGCTCGCCGTATACACACGATCTCTTATCTCTCCAACTGTTTTGATGATCATGGCATAAGGTGTATCAATTTTTTCGTCTATATCCAATGACCATATTTTCTCTTCATCCAGCCTGTTTTTTATCCGCTCTTCTGTTTCTGTACATCGGTCAACAATCTTGTAATAATCAAATGCATAAGAGGTTCGGAAGAAATCCAGTAGTTGTAACAAGATATTTTCCCTATCATCAGCACTCATTTTGTTGAATGGAAAAGTATCTTTGAAAAAATCATCTTTTGCGCAAAATTCCGTCAACCGGTTATATGAAATAATAAGCAGGCCACATTGTTCCAGGTTTGGAGTAGTGTAACGCCAACTTCTTTTCAAATCATACAGAATTCGAATGAGGATGTAATCCTTGATGGCTTTCTCATTTTCAGGATCAGGCCATCCTGGATCCTTTGAAGGATTCCGGGCATACTCTTCCTCATTGAGGTGCAATGCCTGAAAGACTTTTTCGCAGATGTTATCGATATTCAGGAGCTGGTCTGATGAAGATCGCATGGCGTAATATAGAGCCGATCTTAATCTTCCAACCATCAGAAAATCATTAAAATGGCCAGCCTGAAGAGAAGCATCCTGTCTATTGTCAGTGAAACTAAGGATTTTCTGATGTTTTATCGGCAGATGCTCTTCACTAAGAGTCTTGAGAAGGCTGTAGCTTAGAATAGTAGTGGCGGTACTTCGACCCTCATTCCCCAGTTTCATCAACTTTGTATTCTCATTCGTTTTATGGTCGTAAATAATGCCGGAAGTAGGATCCAGTTGCAATCGTGCAGGGATAAACCACCCGGTTATTGCCAAAGAGTTATCCATTGCAAACTGTCCATCAGGATTAAAGGATATTTGCCGGGGTATTCTGTATTCATAGAAATTATCAATTTTCGTCTCTTTAGTGGTCACTCTGAACCAGCTGGAAGGTAAAAACTCTTCATCTTCTTTGCTCCAGATGTGTTCACCTTTATCATCAATGATGATATATCCATCAGGGAAATCATCATCCGTCAGACCACGTTTTTTTATTCCAGATTCCCGATCTCCTTTGAGTTCTTCTTTCGTTATCCGGGATGGCAGATCATTAGGTTCTCTTGGAATTAGTATGTTTTTCTCAGGATCCTTTCTCACACAGATAAAATCGTACCCGGTATACCTGCTGAAAAGAACGGGAAAGATTGGTTTCTCCTGGTCCTCTTGCTTGATATATCTCCCGGCATCCAGGGTGATTGCACGCGTATCTTTAGGTTCAAGAGTTACATAAACATTTCCGGTTTGCGAGATGAACTGATGGATTTTAAATGGAAGGAATGACACTCGTGGCACCTGTTTCCCCCCTTCAATATTTAATTGCTCACTCCATTGTAGTAGCTGAAGCAGGGCATTTCCGCAAGTATCAGGTTTTTCACCCGAATCTTTGGAAAGGAGTTCAACAATTTGTGTGAAAGAAAGAGGATCACCTCTTTCAAGAATCCCATCCTGACTATGTTTTAAAGCAATCTTGTTTTCAAGCCAAATGGCTAATTTGTGCTGAATGAAATCCTCTGAGGAACCTTGTTGATCTATTTTTTGATTTATCGCCTCTTGTAGATCAAATCCACCCGGGATTACACCGGTAAATTTCGTATAGGATTGAAGCGTTTCCGGTATAATCTGATCAGATGTAAATGGCTCACCAAATATCTGTTTTGCGACCTGGGCAACATCTTCTTTTCGTTGACCAATAGTTCCGACGCTGGCCATGGTGGCAGAAGTCCCAATGAAAAGCAACTTCCGGGTGCAATGATTTCGTATCCGCCTGATCAACATCGCCACATCAGATCCCTGTCTCCCCCGATAGGTATGAAGCTCATCAAAGACCAGATACTTCAAAGACTCCTTCATCGAATCACGAAGCCATCTCTCCGTGTTGCGGGTCATGATCAGCTCCAGCATCATGTAGTTCGTCAGGATGATATTGGGCTTCTCATCTTTGATTTTATCCCGGGTCTCCTGATCCTCCTGGCCACTGTACCTCGCATAGGTGATAGGAAATCGTTTGCCCGTCTTTTGTCTTAACTCCCGAATGATCTCATCCAGCGGTTTCCCTTCCTCATCAAGAATTTCTCTCTCCCCACCAGGTGACTTTCCACCCTCACCAGTTCTATCATCCAAAAGAAGGCTTTTTAAATAATTGATTTCATACTTCTTGATCTCCTCCTCCTGTGAGTTGATCAGTGCATTCATCGGATAAACCAGAAACGCCGTTATACCTGGTTTTCCATTCTCCTTCAGGATATCATTGAAAATAGTAGCTAAAAAAGTCAAAGACTTCCCTGAGCCCGTCCCGGACGTAACCACGAAGCTCTCTCCTGCGATTCCCTTTTTAATCGCCTCCACCTGGTGTTGATAAAGACGGTAATCCCCAAAAATCTTTTTCAACTCCTGTTCCAGTCGATCATCCCTTTCAAGTTCCCGTAATGTCAAATCCGATTTATAGGAAGGATTAAACTGAATCAACCCCTCCGGCAAAAACGTATTTCCCTTAAAAGCCTCCTCCACCCTCTGTTTGATCCGCTCATCCTTGATCAGGATAAAGCTATTCAAGTAGTTCTTATATTCCTCAACGACCGTTTTGTGGATTTTAAAGGCTTGCATTTTATCGTGGTTAGTGTCAATTTACTCTTCTGTCAATTTTAATTTTTTTTTAACTCCTTCTCATCCACCAACAAATCTTTCACATTAACATCAGGGACGAAATTTGTAGCTAATATAATGTTTTTCCACCTAATTTATGATCAATTTTAATATACTTCTAGTGGAGATAGTTTTCGTACTTTTGCAAGATAAATAACATTCCATCCCATGAGAAAAAATGTAAACAAGGCCAGTACAAAGCAGGAAATATACGATGCTTATAATGTGTTGCTGAGCGAGTTAAAAGAGCAGCAGGATCCCCAGCAAAAAAAGGAAAAAGAAGATAAGGAAATCACCTTCACCAAGGCCTCCCAGCAGTCGAAAGAATCCTTTATCAAACATATTTCCGATCTGAAAATCCAGTTAAACAAAGAACTGGAAGAGATTGGAGAGACTATGCTGACCGAAATCAAGCAACTCAGTGATATTCGGGAGGCCATCATGACCGGGAAAGAGACGCTTGGAGACTTGTATAAAATCAAGGCGGAGAGTGAATCCCTGGAAACATTGATCCAACTGCAGGAGATAAAAAAGTGTGAGTTTGAAGAGGAGATGAGCCGGAAGAAAGAACTTTGGGAAAAGGAAAAAGAGGAAGGTGAAAAACTGTTGAAAGAAACAAAAACGGCCTGTGATAAGGAACGGAAGAGGGAAGAAGAGGAGTATACCTATTCTTTGAATCTGAAACGCCGCAAAGAGCAGGATGAATATGAGGAGAAACACCAGAACATCGAAAAAGAGATGATGGATAAGAAAGCGGCCTTCGAAAAAGAGATGAAAGACCGCGAACAGACTGTTGCTATGAAAGAGGATGAACTGGAAGAACTCCGGCAAAAAGCGCTTCAATTTCCTGTTGAACTGGAAAAAGCCATTAAAACGATGGAAAAATCTGTCACGGAGAAACTGACATTTGAGTTTGAAACGGAGAAAAAACTCATGTTTAAAGAACTGGAGACAGATATCAAACTAAAAGACCAGGCCATCCAAACTTTGGAATCGAAGGTCAAAGAACTGGAAACCACTATCAGACAGATTTCACTAAAGGCGGATTCTTCGGAAAAAACTGTCAAGGATATTGCCATCAAAGCGATTGAGAGCGCCGGAAAGGTTCAGATTTACGAAGGAAGCGCCTCTCCCAGAAATAAAAAGGAAAGTGAATCCTGAGAATGACCATCCTCGAAAATCGTTCGCTCAAAGCTTGCAATACCTTAGGTATCGAAGCAAAAGCCAGGTATTTCGCGGAAATCTCAACGGAAGAAGAGGCCATCCCCCTCCTTACCTCCCTTCAACCGGAGCACCAACCTGTCCTTATCCTGGGAGATGGCAGTAACATCCTCTTTACCGAGAATTTCCCCGGAACCGTGATCCGGATCAACACCAAGGGGATTACCATCACGGAGGAGCAGGATGATTCCCTTTCCATCAGGATTGCTGCAGGCGAGGTTTGGGATGAAGTGGTAAACTATTGTGTTGAGAGGGGATGGGGTGGAATCGAAAACCTCTCCCTGATCCCAGGCAGAACGGGAGCTGCTCCAATCCAGAACATCGGAGCCTATGGCGCAGAGCTAAAAGAGGTATTGCAGGAGCTTGAGGCTGTTCACCTGGAGAGCGGAGAGAAGAGAACCTTTTCAAGGGAAGAGTGCCGGTTTGGCTACCGGGAGAGTATCTTTCAGACGACTCTCCGTAGGCAGTATCTCATTCTTAATGTGACTCTGTGCCTCTCCCGAAATCCGGTGCTGAATCTTGCGTACGGATCTATTGCGCAGGAGCTGGAGAGATCGGGAATCCCTTCTCCAACGATCAAAGATGTGAGGGAAATGGTTTGCAGGATCCGGAGGAACAAGCTTCCCGATCCCGTGGTAGTTGGGAATGCAGGAAGTTTCTTCAGGAACCCGGTGATCCGCTCCGATCAGTTTGAACGGCTTAAACTGCAATACCCTGATATCGTACGCTTTGCTGATTCCAATGGCGTGAAGCTGGCTGCAGCCTGGCTGATCGATCAATGCAACTGGAAAGGGAAACGTACCGGCGATGCAGGCGTTCATCCGGATCAGCCTTTGGTACTGGTGAACTATGGAAACGCAACCGGATTGGAGATCCTGAACCTCGCTTCGATGATCCGGCAGTCGGTCTTTTCCCGGTTTGGGATTCTGTTAGAACCCGAGGTCAATATTTTGTAGGGTATTATCGTATAACTACCATTTTCCCGGAAATCCGTATATGATCACCCTCTATCACCACCAGGTAGATCCCGGCGGGAATCTGGTCGATTTCAATGAGGTCTGCAATCCGTATCGCATGTTCTCCCCTTAATTGGTTCTCCAGGATTTTCTTATCAGCTATCAGGTTTCTCCCATCCATGCCAATAATTGAACAGGTGAGGTGATCCATTTCAGGAAGAAAAAAGTTAAGGGTACTAGTGTTTGAAATGGGATTTGGGACCACTGTGAGGCGACTTTCTCTTTGAGTTTTCACTCCATTCGTTCCAACCAGGATGTCATCCAGATCGGCCGAATAGGTGGAAAGGCCATACGTCCCTGCAACCAGCGTCCGGGTAGGGACATGGATCTTCAGGTCACAGACGGGGACAGCCGGGAGATCCGTCCAGATCCACTGCCAGCTGATTCCGCCGTCTACGGTACCGTATAACCCGGCATCAGTTGCAACAATGATTTTGTTGGGGATATCCGGATCCAGCACGATGTCGTTAACCGGGAATTCTGGAAGGTTTCCGGAGATGGGGAACCAGGTTTGCCCCAGGTTGGTCGATTTGTAGACATGCGCCAGAGGCTCATCCCACCGGAATCCGGAGAAGGTGACGTAGATTGTTTGCGAATCGAAGGGATCAGGGGCCACACGGGTCACCCACCGGTTGGGTAATCCTGCGGAGATGTCTGTCCAGGTGAGTCCGTCGTTGGTCGACACATGAACTTTCCCATCTCCGGTACCGATAATGACGATTGAAGGGTCGATGGAAGAGATTGCGATGGTGGTGATGGTGTGGAAGTACTGATTGATGCCCTGGGTGAGGTCTCCGCTGACCGGCGTCCAGGCATTTCCTTTATTGAATGTCTTCCAAACGCGGTAGGTCCCGAAATAGAGGATGGCGGGATCTTCCGGGTGCATGGCCAGAGGCGCCGACCAGTTTTTCCGCTCGCTTTCCCATGAATATCCGATATATTGCATGTAGTTCCCGCCATTGTCTGACCTGAAGAGGTTCCCCCACTGGTATTCGGCATAGATCACATTCGAATTGGAATAATCTACCAGGGTGTACATGCCGTCGCCACCCAGGATTGGCTCCCAATCATCAACAGCGCCGGTCAACGTCCGGATGGTGTTGTTGTCCTGCGTTCCCCCGTATATCCGGTCAGGATTCAAATAATCGATATCGATGGCATAAAACTGGGTGATAGGCAGGTTGTTTACCTTTGACCAGGAGTTACCGTATGTAGTACTGATATACAAACCCCCGTCATTCCCTTCGATGATGGTCGAAGTCGTTTCGTCGATCACCATGGCATGATGGTCAACATGGATATTGTTGGAGATTTCGGTCCATGACTGTCCCCCGTTTTGTGAAGCGAAGAGCGGAACTCCCATGACAAAAACACTGTAAGGATACACAGGGTCGACCCGGATCTGTCCGAAATACCAGCCGAAATTACTGTTCATCCCCCACAGATCCCAATCATTGGTCCTTATCCAGGATTGCCCTCCATTCTCGGTTTTAAATACCGCTACTTCAAAATCCGGAAGATCGTAAAAGGCATAGAGAACGTCTGGTTGCGACTTGCAAATGGTCAGCCCGATTCTGCCTGCCTCTTCGCCAGCCATCAGACCATTTGTCAGCTCATTCCAGGTATCCCCACCATCTGTCGTCTTCCAGATTCCAGAGGTTGTGCCGAATGAATTTCGGTACTCAAGGCCTCTGGTCCTTTCCCACATGGAGGCATAGAGGATATCCGGGTTCACGGGATGCTGGAGGATATCGATGGCAGCTGTTGAATCGGTGAGAAACAACACACGTTCCCAGCTCTGGCCTCCATTTTCACTCCGGTAGATACCTCTTTCATCATTGTATGAAAAGAGATATCCGCATGCGGCGACAAATAGGCGCTGGGAGTTGGCATAGTCGACAACTACCCTTCCGATATAGGCTGAATTCTCCAGCCCGCTTTGTGTCCAGGTCATCCCGGCATCGGTGGATTTGTAGATTCCGTTACCCCAGAAGCTGAAACTGGACGAATTGGCTTCTCCCGTCCCGGCATAGAGGATGTCAGGATCATTCGGGTCGATGGCAATATCCCCAATGGAGATGACCGGAACATCCTGGAACAGGTTGCTCCAGGTCGCCCCTCCGTCAGTGGTTTTCAGGATCCCTCCTGTGGCAGCGCCCACATAGATCGTCTGAAGATCTCCCTCCGGGATCTCGATGTCAGTAATCCGGCCACCGATGTTAGAGGGACCGGTAAATTCCCACGGTGTGTTTCGCACGGAGCCGGCATCGATCAAGGCTTTTGCCTGGTTTATTGCTGCCTGAAAGGCTTCCGGCTGAATCCGGTCATACGGATAGATTCGCTGCATCGCCATCCAGTCGTTGGGGGTGACGGAGGGATGAAATTGACTTCTGTCTCTGACCCTGGAGGATGAATTAAACCAATTGGTTAGCAGAGAGATGATGGAAATTAACGCTAAAAAAACTATCATAGAAACAGTTAAGGCCAACTTTTTTCTAAGCAGGGGAGTCTTATAATTCATAATCAGGAAATAAAGGTTGATCTGCAAAAATAGTGATATTAACCCGATAATATCCAGGAGTTGACTTTAATCGATATTTTATGGTATTTTTTCGAAGATTTGATCCTGAAGAATTTCACCGGAGGTCAATCAGGTTGGCAGATTTTGATTACTCTTCTAAAGGCAATTATTTCGTGACGATTTGTACACGAGACCCTGAATGTCAATTATCAACAATTAACAAGAATCGTGTTCTATTAACTGAGTCAGGGAAAATCATCAGGGAATATTGGGAAAGGATTCCTGATAATTTTTCCAATATTGAGATAGACTCCTATGTAATCATGCCAAATCATATTCATGGTATTATTCATATTACTAGATCTGTAGGGGCAATTCATCCCGATGATAATAATG
>JADHVQ010000057.1 GCA_016783905.1 Bacteroidales bacterium
AACATATCCTCTGACCTGATCACCGGGCAATCTGTAAAATTCAACCTGATCAATATTCGTGGCCAGTCTATATTTGCAAAAGAGATACAGGCAAGTGGACTGTTCAGGAAACAGCTTGATCTCTCGGAACAACCGGCCGGAGTATATTTCTTGATGCTGGAAACCGGCGGAAAAGTGATTGCATCAGAAAAACTGGTGGTATTGTAATTCGATGGCCTCCGGAACCTCATACGAACTTTTCTCAGATGAGTACTTCATGAACGAAGCACTCAAAGAGGCAGTCAAGGCCTTCGACAAGCAGGAAGTACCGGTGGGAGCGGTGATCGTATGTGGCAACGAGGTTCTGGCCCGTGCTTACAATCTCACCGAGACCCTGAACGATGTGACAGCTCATGCCGAGATGCAAGCCTTCACTGCAGCCGCCTCCGGACTTGGCGGGAAATACCTGAATGAATGTACGCTTTATGTCACATTAGAACCCTGTGTGATGTGTGCAGGTGCAGCATTCTGGACGCATATCGGGCGGATTATCTTCGGGGCCGATGACGAAAAACGGGGTTACCGATTAGTTAAGTACCCACTGCTTCACCCGAAAACCGAAGTGATATCCGGAGTGCTGGCTGAACAAAGCAGTACGTTGTTGAAGGTATTTTTTAAGAAGAAGAGAATAGGAGGATAGGGACCTGAAAACGAGGTGGTCTACTGGCCGTGACACCAAGGTAATCAGGTCCCGTCTCCCATCTTGACTCAACTCACACGCTAGTCCCTTTTCACGCTTTACTTTTTTACTTCCCAACCTCATACGTCTCACGTCTCACGTCTTACGTCCCTCGTCCTTTCTTCCACGCTACCCACGCTTTCCGACCTCCATAAGTGGCGCCCAGCGCCAGCAGGATCCCAAGCCCTCCGTCAATCGGAGCGCCAGCCGGAGCATTGCCGTTCTGACCGTGGCTAGCGGGTGGGGGAGGAGGTTCGGGCGGGTCAGCTACAGCGGAAAAATAGATCCCTGCCCACATGGCTGAACCCACTACAAAAATTTTCCAATTCGTCTTCATAGATTATTCGTTTATTACTTATTATCAATTCGTTGTGTTTTCAAGATAGATTTTCTGTGAGACCGAATGTTCACTCCAGGTTAGTTGTACAATGTAGATACCGGCCTGAAGGTTTGTTTCAATGACCGGATAGATGGAATCCACGTAAGCGGAAAGAACCGAATTCCCTTTCAGATCAAACAGGTGAACCGGAATGATGCTGGTGCACATTTCGAGGCCATGGATGATGATCCGGTTCAGTTCTGCTGAGATGGAGATGCCCTGAATGGGATCCTCCTCTTCTTCACCGGCCGGATTACCAATCCGGATAGTGAACCGGCTAGCATCGAATCCTGCGGATGCCAGAAATTGATATTCGGGATCGGTACGGAGGTTGATGAATTGGTGTTCCAGATGATCCTCCAGGAAAAGATCCTCTCCCATCGGAAAGCTTTCGACCCCCTCAACAGTCAAATGGTATTCTCCGTCAGCGCCACCTATGAAACCAATGGGCAGTGCCAGCCCTGAAGCTACAGCAGGTGTTATGGTTACCGAGAGGTACGTATCCTCTGCGATCCAGAAGAGTTGCGGTGCATCCGGCGCCCCATAAAGTTTCAGGACATCATACAGCGGATCAAATCCGGCAGATACCGAATCGTTGAGTGACACCACTACACCGTCATTCCGGTTTCCATGAAACAAGGTCACCTTCAGGGTGTTTTGTGGAATATATTTGTAAAAAGGCTGAGTAGCATGGACGCGTGAGGAGGCGGGAATAGTGAGTGACGGAGCCGGACCATGTGCATGCACAAAAAATCCCTGCATCGCCGGAATGATCCCATCGGTCAGAGTCCCCACACTCCCGTTCCAGCTTTTGTAATTCCCCGCCTCACTATCCCACACCCAAACCGCGTTATCGACATTGCTCTTCTCCCAACTATCTATCTCCGCGTTCAATGCCGATGAATAAGGATTTCCAATGAGGTTAAAACCTGCATAATCTCCTTCTGTATAAGTGATTGCCGGCGAAAGATTCCCGGTATTCAGGGGCCCGGTGAAAATTTTCATCTCATCTTCCGGATAGGCCACCAGGTAACCCCTGCCGGGAATGAAACTCCGGTTATCACCTGGCTGGAACGAAGTATTCCAGTTACCTGATCCGTCTTTGCTGTTGATCCAGACTCCTTCCGGCTCATCCCAGCGGTAAAAATCGGTTCCTGCCTCCGGTGGATCCCCGACAAAACCGGGTTGGATCTCCTGGGCGGTCACCGGCCCCGAAAGCATATGATACCTGGAATCGTTCGGACTCAGATATTTTTGGATAAACCGTTCTAGTTGGACCGTCCCGGTACCAGTTACCAGTCCATTGAAAATAAAAGAGGCTGTCGTCCCGGAATCTGCCGGTGATTTCAACACCAGGCATGCTGCTCCCGAAAAAGAGCAATCCCCTGAAACTGTGACAGCTTGCCCGTCAACAACGTTCAGGACCGCCCCCTCTTCGATCGTGAGGTCTCCTCCAAAAGTCATGTCGGCCTGAATGGTTTTGGTTCCTGTACCGGAAAGGATCAGGTGGTGATAGTTAGTTGGATTTCCCACAGTTTGAGCCGTATCCCCGGAATAGATCACCGAAGATCCGGAGAGGAAATTATAGGTGTTGTTGGTAAATCCGATCTCCCCCCAGTCGGCAGAAGTAAGGTTCAGCGTTCCTCCATCCTCTATGGTAAAGGTGTGTCCGGAGGCGCCGCTGTTCGGACAACTGATCGACGCTGTTTCGATGACACCACCCCCGGCAATCATCACAGATACCGGATTGGCCGAATTGCTGTTGGTCAGATACAGGATGCCTGAGATCAGGAGTGTTCCGCTGACCGTGATCGAACCGCCTCCTGTGGAACTGCCAGCCCCGTTAACGCCGTCGATGGCCACGTTCCCGGCAGTGGTTCCATCACCGGCAACATGCAATGTATCCCCGGTGCCAATGATGACCTGCAGCACCGTTCCCGACCGGTTGTTATAGAGAGCAGTGCCACCAATCCGTAAGGTTACCAGCCTGTTGATGATCAGGGTGGTTGTATCGGATTCATTCTGATATTTCCGGATCCGTGAGGCATCAAACACGCCGGAACCCGTGATCACACAGCTATCTCCTTCCACATTGAAGCCGATTAAATCATAGGTTGAACCGTTGCCGATCCGCCCGTTGCAGATAATGTTGCCGTAGATGTAAATATATCTGGGGTTGGATCCCGTGGAGGAGTTGTTGGTGTACAGCACTCCACCGCTTTCCACGGTCAGGTTCAAGCAACTTTTCCCGCTGGCTTCAACAACTACCGTGTCGCCGGATTGGATGGTAACCGAATCGAACTTCGTGGGCACAACTCCCCCCACCCAGGTGGAAGCGTTGCCCCAGTTTCCCGACTGTGCCGAAACGATGTCGGCAGCTTCGATGAATCCCGGAAGCCACAAGTAACAAACCAGCAGCATAACCGGATAATGTCCTTTTCTTTTCATGTGAAATTTTAGACATTAATCCGGTTTGGGGGCAAAAGGTTATACGTTGAAATGAAGTTTTTTTTATTTTTTTTTGGAAAAAGGCACAAAGGCATCAAGGCATGGAGGCATCAAGGCATGGAGGCATCAAGGCAGAATGGATATCATATCGGAATAAAAAGAATTCAGGTTTCAGGAAAAGCGAATAGGGGTATCAACAGATTTGGATGTCATGATTAAAACGAGTAGATATTCATGAAAAAATTCTTGGTATTGCTTCCCTTCCTGTTGTTTTTAACCAGTGAAACTATGTGGGGACAATCAATCAATCAGGTTGTAAAAGGGATAGTCATTGAAAAGGAGACACACATACCCTTGCCGGGAGTCAATGTGTTCATAATCGGATCGGACCCTGTATTGGGGGCTGTTACGGAAGAAGATGGCCGCTTTCTGATACCGACCGTTCCTATTGGCAGGCACGACATTCGCTTCAGTTTTATCGGTTTTGACCCCCTGGTATTAAATGAGATCCTGGTGGGAACAGGGAAAGAGCTCTTTCTACACGTGGAACTCGCCGAATCTGTTCTTGCACTGAGTGAAGTATTAATTTCAGCACAAATTAGCAAAGACCAACCGATCAATAAAATGGCCACCCTCAGTGCACGCCAGCTTTCGGTGGAAGAGGCCAACCGATATGCTGGAGGATTCGATGATCCATCCCGCCTGGCCAGCTCGTTTGCCGGAGTGGCACAAAACCTGGGGAATAATGGGATTGTAATCCGGGGAAATTCACCGAAAGGACTGTTGTGGCGGATGGAAGGTATTCAGATATCCAATCCCACGCATTTTGCCAATTATGTGGCAATCGGGGCTGGTGCTATTACGGCGTTGAGCAGCCAGGTGCTGGCAAACTCCGACTTCTATACCGGAGCTTTTCCGGCCGAATATGCCAATGCACTGTCCGGCGTGGTTGATCTGAAAATGCGTACCGGGAATCCCGACAAACGGGAATTCACACTCCAGGTTGGGGTGATCGGTCTGGATGCCGCAGCTGAAGGACCTTTTGTGAAAGGAAAACCTTCAACCTATCTGTTCAATTATCGATACTCCACGCTGGCTTTACTCACCCCAATCCTTCCCAAAGAGGCAGGTGTGTTGAGATACCAGGACCTCTCTTTTAAACTCAACTTTCCAACCAGGAAAGCCGGTACATTTTCAGTATGGGGATTGGGAGCTCTTGACCACCAGGGGAAGGATGCCATTCAGGATATCACTCAGTGGGAGACCAATGAAGACCGCAAAGAACTGCAGGCAGATCTTTTTATGGGTGTAACCGGGATCAGCCATAAATATCTGTTTGGCAGGAAGTCGTTTTTGAATACCACACTGGCTCTTAGCGGAAACGGGATGCAATGGTATCAGAAACGGTTGGACAGCTCGTTGGTCATGCTCCCAAAAGAGGATGTGAAGGTATACAATTATGCTCTTTCACTGACCTCATCCCTGAACCACAAATTCGGCCCTAAACACACCAACAGGACAGGAATTACCCTGAACCAGCTCTTTTATGATGTGGATATTAAAAATGGAGAGACCTATCAGGATAGCCTTATCCAGGTGGCCAATGATGCCGGAAACATTACTCTCCTGCAGGTTTTTTCGCAATCGATGTTCAACCCATGGCCCGGGTGGACCTTCAATGCAGGCCTCACCATGCAATTTTTCACCCTGAACGGTCACTACACGATTGAACCCCGTGTAGGGATCAGGTGGGATTTTCATCCCCGCCACTCCCTGGGAGTTGCGTATGGCCTGCATGCCCAGCTCGAGTTGATCTCGTTTTACCTGATGGAGATTCAGTCAGGAGATGATGTTGTAAAACCCAACCAGAATCTTGATTTCTCCAAATCACATCACTTCGTGCTGGCCTATGACTTCAGGATCAATAACTATTTCCGATTCAAAGCAGAGCCCTTTTTTCAATACTTGTTCAACATCCCTGTTATACCCGGCACCCCCTGGTCAGCCCAGAATATCAGCACGGAGTGGATGATTACAGATACACTTGTCAACCAGGGAAATGGCACAAATTTCGGGATCGATCTGACACTCGAGAAATTCATGCACAGGGGATACTATTTCCTGGTCACCGGCTCCTTCTTCAACTCCCGGTACAAAGGAGGAGACGAAGTTTGGAGGAACACTCGGTTTAACAGGCAGTATGTGGTAAATCTCCTGGGAGGAAAAGAGTGGTTGCTGGGCAGGCGCAAATCGACATTGCTGAGCATCAACGGAAAATTTACCCTTATGGGAGGGGAATGGCATACTCCGATTTTGTATGATGAATCGATGGCTACCGAAAAGATCATCTACGATGAAAGCAGGGCATTTGAAGAGCAGGAGCCCATGGCAAAAGTGTTGAGCTTAAATCTCTCCTGTCGTTTCAACCGGCCGAAAATATCACACACCATTACTCTCTCCGTATTAAACGCTCTCGGACAAGCAGAGTTCGACGGATATCATTACGATCCGCAGAACAAAACGATCACCCCAAGAGAGGATGCGCTGGTGATACCGAATATCAGTTACAAGATTGAGTTTTGAATTGGCGAGTTGGTGAACTTGCGAACTGGTGAGTTGGTGAGTTGGTGAACTAGTGAGTTTGAAGGTAGTAGTTATTTTTTTGGTTTATGGTTTTTTAGGTTCTTTTTAGTTGTTGAAAATACTTTCAAGAGTTCTGTGGCCAGTATATTGTCTCATCACATTCTTCCACAACGATACACATTTTTGAATAATACTCAGCAAATGACCTACCCCTGGTTGCGGCTCGGAAATTCGAGGCAACCGAGGTGGAACTTCTAACAATTTGATTTGCAATTACCTTGTTGGATAGCTTAGAGAAACTCTTATTAAAAAACTTACAAACTTGAACTGAGAAAAGGAAAGTCCTCTTTCGATACTTCTCATTAAAATTTTCTTCTTGTTTCATAACCCACGTTTCTCCATTAATCCGACTTTTCCAAAAAGGTAATACTTTTGTTAAAAAAAAACTCACCAGCTCGCCAGTTCACCAACTCGCCAACTTATAAACAACCACCACAATGCCATTAACCCGGAATCAAGCAATAGAGTTACTCCATACTTATATAAAAAACGATAAAATGATCGCGCACTCTCTCGCTTCTGAGGCCGTTATGAGAGGATTAGCCAGCAAACTTGGCCGGGATGTGGAGAAATGGGGGATGGCAGGGTTGCTGCACGACCTCGACGTGGAGGTTACCAATGCAGAGCCAACAGTTCACGGAACCCAAACGGAGCTATTACTTAAAGATTTTGAGGTTGATCCTGAAATCCTGGATACTATACGGATGCACAATGAGTGCTCTTCGGGAAAAGAACGTTGCACGGAATTCCAACATGCCCTGGCTGCAGGGGAGACCATCACAGGTTTGATATTCGCTACCACCTATGTCTATCCTGACAAGAAGCTTGCAAGCGTGAAACCAAAATCAGTGGTAAAGCGCATGAAAGCGAAGGCATTTGCAGCTTCTGTAAGTAGGGAAAACATCATGGAGTGTGAAAAGATCGGCATTCCGTTGCCCGAGTTTGCTGCGCTGGCGGTAGAATCGATGCTCCCGATTGCAGTTGAACTTGGCCTGTGATGGTGATGAGGTGATGAGGTGATGAAGAGATGAGGCAAGATGTGGTTCGGGTAGGGTTATGTGTTCAGTTTTGCGAGAACTTCCTGCAACTCCTTGAATGAAAAGGGCTTTTTAAGGATGGCATTTACCTTTAGCAAACGAGCCGTATTCAGGTATGCTTCTGCCATGAGTTTGCCTCCTCCCGACATGGCAATAATCTGAAGTTCAGGATTCAGTTCACGTAATCTGAGGATCGTTTCTATCCCTTCCATCACCGGCATGATAATATCCGTGATTACAAGACAAAACCCATGCTTTCTGAACAACTCAACACCCTCTTCTCCTTCGCAGGCTGTCATTACCTGATATCCTTCCTTTTCAAACATTACTGTCAACGAGGAGCGGAATAGTTGATCATCATCAATGATTAACACCTTTCCCATGATCTCTAATTTTTAAACTTGGCAGAGCTAAAATACTATTTAAGTGGAAGTATTTGCTGATTATTTCATAACTGAATAAACGAGATGATAACAGGATGAATTTGCATCATCCTTGTGAGCCGACTCTTTTTTTATGGAAAATTTGATACGGTTCACGGGATCATTCAAGTAGGGACTCAGGTAGTTTTTGAGCAAAAGATTCCGTTTTTCCGTTAGATGCTTCACGGAATCAGAGGGAGTATAATCGACGGAGTCATGATAGACAAGTTGCTGAAAATCAAGAACCAACTGGACCTTATCAGTAAGGACCTGGGCCAGTTTATCAAGCTGACGTTTTTGTCGTCCGGATAACGCTGTCTGATCTTCAACGAAACAAATGTCTTTGAAAAATTGTTCATCTTCACCGTATTCTTTGGCAAGCTGACGGGATGGGGAGGAGAAAATCTTACGGAAGAAGTTCTTCAATGCCTGCCCGATCAGATTCCAGTAATTCACCTTCGGGTCTTTCAAATCCCCCGTGATCGGTAGCTCGAGAAAAACATTTCCTTCCTTATCCCTGATGATCGCCAGGATCAGTTTCATCGGTAAATGCATACCCACTTTATTCTCCACTTTCTTCCCAAGGTATATTTTCTTGAGGAAGAGGTTATTATCCATCTTCAATTGCTGGTTTTTTAATGAAACAGACCCATTGTAATAAAGTGTTCCCTCTTTGAATGGGTAATCGGTATAAAAGATCGAATATTGGTTGTAATGAACCACTTTGATGTTTTTCAACTGGTAAGTAGCTTCAAAATCATAGGGTTTAAAGGGACAAAATGTAAATTCGATATCAATCTGTCCGGTAGTTTCCACCGTTGTATGAAATGTACCGGTTGCATTACAGTTGGAGGAGTTGATGTCACGGATCATCAGGGCAAGTTTTTCAACGTGGAGGTCGGCAGGTTTTAACAGGGTATGATCAATAAAATCCATTGTGCCGTTGGTTACATGGAGCTCGTTTACGGAGAATGAGTCAATCACCACAACCTTCTGCATTTCCTTGATGTAGTCCATAAGCAGGATGACCGGATTTGATCTGCTGGCGATGATGAACGCAGAATCAGGAGCCCTCCCATCCGGGGTATACCCATCGAAATTGCGGGTGATCAATCGGGAAAATGAATCGGCGCTGTCATAACGCTCCTCTC
Source organism: Bacteroidales bacterium (assembly GCA_016783905.1). Taxonomy (GTDB): domain Bacteria; phylum Bacteroidota; class Bacteroidia; order Bacteroidales; family FEN-979; genus QYOJ01. Next base: position 8,799 of record JADHVQ010000057.1, read on the forward strand.
TCAAATAAAGCCCGGCTAACTTGATATCTCCGAGATTAACAAATCCCTTCCAGGTGTTTATCGAGTCGAACGAAACAGCTAAATGATCAAAGGCAATCTCTTTTTTCTCTTCAGACCCCATCAGACCAAAATGCTGAATATCAACTTTCCCTCGCATCGCTGATCTGTATGGATCATGAATATTCCCCCTGGTGGCCATGGATAAGAGACACGTTCCATCCATCTGTTTCACCTTCAAATAGGGGGTAAGATAAGGAAGAATGAAGCCGATATTGAGGCTGTCGACTTCTACCTGGAGACTGTAATCAAGGCTCTCCTGGTTCAGGTGAAAGTTTCCCGCTACATCCCCTCCGGATGCCAGTGAAAGGCTGTACATGAGGTCAAGATCAGGATTGTCCCATGACACAGCGGGCACCTCCAGGGCTAGCTCTTCCACCCGGATGTCGGCTCCGAAATCGTGATTGACATAGTGGATGCTCCCTCCTGAGATCGTCACATCTTCCACCACATAGTTCACCGCTTTAGGTTTCAGTGTATCTGTGAGGCTTGCAGTGGTATCAACCGGAAACCGGGAGGCAAAATCCGAGAAATTCAGGGAGTCACCCCGCTGAATGAACCGGATAGCAGGATTTCCTATATGAAGCTGTTCGATATGGTAGGTCCCCTGGAGAAGTTTCCATAGGTTGATGTCCACAAGGAGTTGGTCCACCCGGAAAAACACCGTGTCTGTCGTGGATTCAAATACCTTCAACTCCCGGATGTTAATCCGGCCGTTAAGCAAGTTGATCCCGGTCTTCTCGACCTCTACTTTTCTTCCGATCCATGCTTCACCGTTCTTTTCAATCACATACCGGGCAACCGGAGAAACGATCAGTAGGAGCAGAAGGAATAATCCCAGAAGAATCCCAAAGATCCACAGAAGAATTTTGTAACTCCGCTTCATGAAAAATAAGAGTACATAATTTCATGTTTAAATCGCCAACTCACCAACTCACCAGTTCACCAGTTCACCAGTTCCTTGAATCTCATCCGATTCAATCACGTGGATCCCCGGTTTCGACTCCTTTGCAAATTGTATCATCGCACGGGCGACTGTATCAGCCTGGATGCTCCGGTATTTTCTCAGGGAGCCGTGCAGAAATGGATTCACAAGTTTTATGAGGACTTTTCCAACATCTTCTTTAAACCACCTTTCTTCCCGGTTACCAAGCAACATCGATGGCCGCTATTTCATCAAAGGCAAGCACCATCTCTGTGAAATTATGATCAATTAACCCGGAAGGTCTTCGAACCCAGGCAAGGATCTCCTGGTACAGATTACTGGAAATGAGCTGATCTAACAGGGCTTTCCCGATTAATCCTGATGCTCCGGTGAGGATGGCTTTCATAATGATTGTATGGTAATAATCACAAATATAATTAAAAAACTTATAAGCTTCCTCCATGCATGCCATCGTGTTTCTACCATAAAATGTTTTACTTTTGTATGCAGATTTTAAACTATGACGGAATGAAAAAGCTTCTCTTTGTGGTTATTATGGTTTGTTCGCTGGGAACACTACAGGGCCAGAACAGCCTCAGCCTGGCAGCCGGGTACCTTTACATCCATACAAGTGTGGCCGAATATCAGCGTCCTGATTATAATTATTACCTGCTTGACTATGTTTCGCTCGATCCCAACAGAAGCTCTTTTCATGCCTCCCTGAATGCTGACCTGGATCTTGGGAACCACTTTTTCCTATCTACCGGATTGCACTACCAGGAGATGGGGATCTCAAACATCAGTTTCGTCGATACCCTGAATGATTTCTATTCCTATAAAGCTAACCAGCATTACCTGGGATGGTCACTGCTGTTCAAATACCACCATTCATTCCGGAACAGCAAGTTCGGGATCTTCGCAGGCGTTGGCCCCAAGGTGGATTTTGCAATTGGCTACCTCAACATCGCCGAACAGGCCCCATTCCGGGCCAGGGATTCGATGACCCCTTTTGCTCGCTTTAATACGGTTGATTTCTCCATCGCGGTGGAGGCAGGAACAACTTATCGTTTGGGCCCCGGAAGCCTCTTTGCAAAAGTCAATTACTTTCAGGGATTGAGCGATGTGCTGCGGGATGATTACGTCGTGGGAAAAACAATCTCTATTGGTCTGGATATCGGATACACCCTGCCTCTGGAACAGATCAGGCTTTCAGGAAAAAATAAATCGAAATGTACATAAAAGCACTTACCATAAACAGATTTCTAACCTTGATCTTTTGCATCCTGATGTTCAGCGGAGAGCTGATGACCCAGGAGATTGTACAATGGCGTGGCCCGCACCGCGACGGGAAATACCCGGCTACTGGTCTCATGAAATCATGGCCGGATGGAGGCCCCACTCTTCTCTGGCACGTTGATGGCCTGGGTCAGGGTCATGCCTCCGCGGTGGTAACGGACGACAGGATCTACACCGCTGGTACCCTGGAAGAAACCGGATACATCTTCTGTTTTTCTCCGGAAGGGAAACTGCTCTGGAAAGTACCTTATGGCCCGGAGTGGACCGAGAGCTGGCCAGGGACGCGAAGCACACCGCTCTATATGGACGGAAAACTATATATGATGAGTGGATTCGGCCACCTCTTCTGCATAGATGCAACGGATGGTAAAAAGATCTGGCAAGTTGATCTTTTTACTGATTACGACGGGCGCAACATCAAATGGGGGGTGACGGAAAACCTGCTGATCGATGGAGATATGCTTTTTTGCACACCTGGCGGAGAAAAGAATAACGTCATTGCGCTAAACCGAAACAACGGTGAACTGATCTGGTCCTGTGCCGGGAAAGGAGAGGTAAGCGCCTATTGTTCACCTTTGCTGATCAAACTCCCGAAACGGAGACTGTTGGTGACCCAGACAGCTAACTCCATTCTCGGAATTGACGCAAAAAACGGAACGCTGCTCTGGTCACATTCTCAGACCAATAAATGGTCGGTTCATGCAAACACTCCCTATTATCAGGATGGTTATCTCTATTGTGTTTCCGGATATGGTAAAGGAGGAATACAGCTGAAACTGGCGGCCGATGGTTCAACCAAACAGGAGATGTGGCGCAACACCTCGATCGATAACCGGATGGGCGGATTTGTGGTCCTTAGGGATCGGATCTACGGATCAGACGATTCAAACAAAGGATGGTTTGCAGTCGACTGGAAAACCGGGCAGGACATTTATGAAGGAACCATGCCGGGCCGAGGGGTGATTATCTATGCCGATGGAATGTTTTACTGTTACAACGACACCGGTGAGCTTGCCCTGGCAAAACCAACCTCTTCAGCCTTCGAAAAAGTAAGCTCCTTTGAGATCCCTTATGGTGAAGCCCAGCATTGGGCACACCTGGTAATTTCGGATGGCAAACTGTTCGTCCGACACGGTGAAAGCCTGATGGCTTTTGATTTATGTAAACCCTAACTGATCGACAGTTTCCTTCGGTTGATCAAATTTTTTTCTCTATGATTGGCCTGTTCAATATTTTTACCGCTTCTGGTAAAAGCCGTTATCTTTGTGAAGTGACATCACCTGGAAAGAATATATTTAAATACATTCCATATGTGGTTATTGTTCTTGCCATTGGAGTGATCACCTGGTGGTTTTTACACAACCCGGTGCAATCCTTTTCACTGGCTGTGCCGGGCATGGATAACCGCACCGATGACCCTGCCCGGGCAACAGAAACGATCCATATTGGAGAATTTTTCGAATATATTGGCGATGTGGAGCCTGTTCCGGGTACGCGATGGCCTCGATTCCGGGGGGCTGACCTTGATAACATCAGCAAAGAACGAATACCCCTGATTGATTCCTGGGGTTCTTCCGGCCCCGATATTCTCTGGAAACTGGAATTGGGAGAAGGACATGCTGCGCCAGCCATATACGATGGACGGATTTACCTGCTCGACTATAATGAAGCCCTAAAACAGGATGCCCTTCGTTGCCTCTCTCTCGAAACCGGTGAAGAGCTCTGGCGCCGTTCCTATAGGGTACATTTGAAACGAAACCATGGACTGTCGCGAACTGTCCCTGCTGTTTCCGAAGACTACGTGGTCACCATCGGCCCCCGTTGCCAGGTGATGTGCGTGGACAGAAAGTCCGGTGATCTCCTCTGGGGAATTGACCTGGAAAAGGAATATGGCGTGGAGGTCCCTTTCTGGTATACCGGCCAATGCCCGCTGATCATGAATGATACGGCCATCATTGCGGTTGGAGGTTCATCCCTGATGATAGGGGTGGATTGCAAAAGCGGCAACATCGCATGGAAAACACCCAACCCAAATGGCTGGAAGATGTCCCATGCATCGGTGATGCCGATGACCTTTAAAGGGAAGAAAATGTATATCTACCCTGCTATCGGAGGAGTCTGCGGAATCTCAGCCGAAGGACCCAACCGGGGAGAGATCCTCTGGGAGAACCTGGAATTTTCTCCCTCTGTAGTGGTTCCTTCGCCTGTTGTTCTTGATCGAGGCAGGATTTTCCTGACAGCCGGATACGGATACGGAGGAACTGTGATGCAGGTTAAAGAGCAAAATGGAGAATTTTCAGCTGAGATAATCCAGAAATACAAACCCTCGGAAGGAGTCGCATCAGAACAACAGACCCCGATCTACTACAATGGATATCTCTTTTCTATCATGCCGAAAGATGCCGGAGGATTTCGGAATGAATTTGTCTGTTTTCACCCTGATGATTGCCAGAAGGTTGTGATGCGCAGCGGGAAAACAGAAAGGTTTGGCCTGGGGCCCTATATCATTGCTGATGGCAAATTCTTTATCCTGAGTGACGACGGTGAAATGACCATTGCGAAGCTCTCCACCAACCAGTTCACCATGCTCGACAGGACACGGATCATCGACGGGCAGGACTCCTGGGGCCCCATCGCGATTACCGGGGGGTACCTGCTGATGCGGGATTCAAAACACCTGGTTTGTTTGGACGTTAGAGCTGAATAAGAAGAAAACACATTTGTATGGTATTGAACGTAAAGGTACAATGATGAAACAGCGAATAATAATTAGTATTTCCCTGATCCTCCTGCTGGCTGTGATCGGATACATGGTGTTTGATCTCTTTTTCACCGAAAGCGGCCGCAGCGATAATCCCTACGATTACGGTCTGTCAGAATTGCGAAAGAGTGATTCAGCCCTGATAGCCTACCGGGAGGTTCTGCAATTTTCCCCCGGTCTGTCCGAGATATATGGGATCGCAACTGATCCCTCCGACCGCATCTATGTCACTGGGTCGAATGGGCTTGAAATCTATTCTTTAGAAGGATCACTCATTTCAACATACCCATTTCATGATACTGCCTACTGCATCACGGTTTCCCCGGATGGAAACATGTTATTTGGAATGGGAGACCATATCGAGATCATGAATCCGGAAGGAGAGATCATCACCCGGTGGAATCCGGTAAGTGAGGAGTCTGTCCTGACCAGTATAGCCATCAGGGATACCGATATTTTTGTTGCCGATGCCGGTAAAAAGATTGTGTATCGCTATGACCTGGAAGGAACGCTGCTGAACCGGATCGGCGAAAAGGATTCCCTGAAAGGAATCCCCGGATTTGTGATCCCCAGTCCGTACTTTGACCTGGGGATAGGACGCGATGATGAACTGTGGGTGGTCAACTCGGGGCGACACCTGTTTGAAGCTTTCCGGCCCGATGGTACACTGATCTCCACCTGGGGAAAAGCCTCCATGGATGTGGAAGGATTTTGTGGGTGCTGCAATCCTTCTCATTTTGCCATTCTGTCTGATGGATCTTTTGTGACCAGCGAAAAGGGGATTGAACGGGTGAAAGTCTATCTTCCATCGGGAGAGTTCAAATGCCTGGTGGCTGCTCCGTATCAGTTTGACGAAGGAACACGGGGGCTGGATGTGGCAGTAGACTCAAGGGAAAGGGTACTTATCCTGGATCCCTGGCGGAATCAAATCAGGATTTTCATACACAAAAGAGATGAAAACCATGTACAATAGCTTCCCGGAAAAGGAGTTGAAACAAACCCGGCGGAATTTTTTCCTAACCGCCATCAGGGGGATCATTGCATCCGGATTGGCGTTAACAGGCGGATACCTGCTTACCAGGGAAGAACCTGAGGAATCTTGCTTCGTTGACTTTACCTGCAGCCTTTGTGGGAAAACAGACCAGTGTGGACTACCTGCAGCCCAGTCATTCCGGAAGTATAAACAGCAAAAACAAGAGAATCAATAACATGGAAGGGAAGGGAGAAGAGAAAAAGATCGACAGGCGTGGATTCTTCCGTATTGGGGCACAGGCGGGTGTGTTGATCAGTTTAGGCGGAATCGGGGCCCTGGTAGCCCGGAAAACCGGATCCGGCGAATATGTCTGGCAGCTCGATCCCACCAAATGTACTCAATGTGGCCGGTGTGCCACCAGTTGTGTCCAGACCCCTTCGGCGGTGAAGTGTGTCCACGTCTATGCAATGTGCGGATACTGCGATCTCTGCGGAGGCTACTTCCTGCCAGAGACCAAGACCCTCAACACCGGTGCCGAAAATCAGCTCTGCCCCACCAAAGCGATCAAACGCACCTATATTGAGGATCCCTTTTTTGAATATACCATCGATGAGGAACTCTGCATCGGCTGCGGAAAATGTGTGAAGGGATGCAACGCATTTGGCAACGGCTCGCTCCAACTCCAGGTGAGGCAAAACATCTGCAACAATTGCAACGAATGCTCTATTGC
>JADHVQ010000058.1 GCA_016783905.1 Bacteroidales bacterium
AGATATCCTTGAATACGAGAAGGTGAAACAGGCTGTAGAAGGTACGGATGCCGTAATCGTAACCCTTGGACAGGATGGAAACAAGCCGTTGCATACCCTCTCTGACGGTACGGCCAACATCATTAAAGCCATGAAAGAGGAGGGTGTAAAACGGCTGATCTGCATGTCGTCGGCCGGGATCCTGGGCAAAGACACCCATCCGGTATTTGGGAAGATAATTGTGCCATTGCTTCTGAACAACGTATACAAGGATAAAAGAAGGCAGATGGAGATCATCAGGGAGAGCGGTCTGGAGTGGGTCATCATCCGGCCGCCCCGCTTGACGCAGGCGCCCAAGACAGGGAGGTATCAGCTTACAGAGGGGCGGCCGGGGACACGGTCGGTGCCACGGGCTGATGTGGCCGACTTCATGCTGAAGCTGCTCAGCAATAAAAACTACGACGGTAAGATGCCGGCGATAGCCTCTTATTAACAGGGAGTCATCGCCCCATTCGGGTCAGGATGCTCCTCTATTGTCTATCATCCTTTCTTTGAAAACGAAAAAGAGGATCCCAAAGCGGTGCTCGGGATGTTTGATGTATCGGCCCGACCTTGTGTCCCAAAGGATACATTGACGTTTGCTATTCCTATGAAAAAGTTTACGAAAATGATATCCTTCATGGATGAGAGTTTTTTAATTACCCCTTCCTGGCAGACAGTCAAAAAACGGTTGTAGAACCGTGAATTTTAGAACATACGATTGTATTTTTCACGGTTTGTTATTATCTTTGTGAAAATTTCATGTATGGAATATATTCACAGGGATATAACCCAGACATTAAAAAAATACCTCAAAAACTATCCCGCAGTTGCTGTATTGGGCCCCAGGCAATGTGGAAAATCCACACTTGCCAAACATGTCACATCAAGTGCTGGTCAATCTGTTTACCTTGATCTTGAGCGTATCACTGATCGGAACAAGCTTTCAGATCCGGAATTATTCTTTCAGTTGAATCGTGATAAGTTGATTTGCCTGGATGAAATTCAGAAATTACCAGAGATATTCAGCACTCTCCGTAGCATTATTGATGAAAATAACCGAAATGGTCAATTCCTGATATTAGGCTCTGCTTCCCGTGATCTGATCAAACAAAGTTCAGAAACCTTAGCCGGAAGGATCGTATATTTAAATCTCACACCGTTTACCTACAATGAACTCTTTCAAAGAAATCAAATTGGTATCTCTTCGCTTGCTCCTTTTCTAGTCAAAGGAGGTTTTCCAAGAAGTTTCCTGGCCGTGGATCTGGATTTGAGTTTTGTCTGGCGAACTAGTTTTATCGAAACCTTTTTGCAAAGGGATTTACCTCAGATGGGATTTAACGTTCCTCCTGAATCAGCCTTAAGACTCTGGAAAATGTGTGCGCATAGCCAGGGTCAACTGCTAAATGCCTCAAAACTAGGAGAGTCATTAGGTTACAATTACCAGACAATAAAAAAATACCTGGATATTTTTCATGGCACTTTCATGTTAAGACTACTTCCTCCAGTACTACCAAACCTTAAGAAAAGATTGGTCAAGTCGTCAAAAATCTACATTCGCGACACGGGAATATTACTTGCTTTACTGAATCTGAAAACCATGGATGATTTGCTTGGTCATCCAATATTTGGCCATGCCTGGGAAACCCTGGTTATTGAAAATGTACTGCATCAATATCCTGATTGGGAATTTGGGTTTTACCGCACTACTCATGGTGCAGAAACGGACCTGGTCCTTCAAAAAGGTGATAAACGAATAGCTATTGAGTGCAAAGCTTCTCAGGCACCAAAACCTTCAAGAGGATTTTATTCAGCACTCTCTGATTTAACTATTGAAATGGGATATGTCATTGCTCCTATCGATGGACCAGCTTATCCATTGAATGCAAAAACCATGGTCACTTCACTGGGTGAATTTTTGGAATCGCACCGCGATCTATCGTAGGAAATTGTATCTTTAAACCTTTATTGTAAGGATATAAAACGTTATGGCGAAACTTAAAACCCTCATCCCTGATCTCGCCTCCCGGTATTTTCAGGAACTCAGCGACATCCGCCGCCACCTTCACCAGCATCCGGAACTCTCGAAAGAGGAAGAGAAGACAGCAGCGTTTATCTGTGCCACGCTCGACAGGTATGGAATCCCATATCGTAAAGGGATTGCCGGATTTGGAGTGATCGGATTGATTGAGGGAAAAAATCCCGGCTACAGGTGCGTAGCCCTCAGGGCTGATATGGATGCCCTGCCGGTGACGGAAGAGAACAAAACTCCATATGTCTCGCAGGAGACGGGTAAAATGCATGCCTGCGGCCACGACGTCCACATGGCCTGCCTGCTGGGAGCGGCCCGCATCCTGAGCGAAGCGAAGGATCTGTTTACGGGCACTGTCAAGTTGTTGTTTCAACCCTCGGAAGAGACCTACCCCGGCGGCGCCATCACCATGATCAACGAGGGGGTGCTGGAAGATCCGGCGGTGGAGCTGGTCATCGGACAGCATGTGTTTCCCACGCTGGATGCCGGTAAGGTTGGATTCAATCCTGGTCCCGACATGGCCTCTGCCGATGAGATCTACCTGACCGTCAAAGGAGAAGGGGGCCACGCAGCCGTGCCGAATATGGTGGTTGATCCGGTGTTGATCGCTGCGCATATCATCGTGGCCCTGCAGCAGATCGTAAGCCGCCAGGCCGATCCCAATACCCCAACCGTCCTCTCGTTCGGACGCATCATCGGGGAGGGACGGACCAACATCATCCCCAATGAAGTGACGATCGACGGAACCGTCAGGACCTACGATGAAACCTGGCGGAAAGAGATCCACAAAAGGGTTGAGTCTATCGCTACCTCCATCGCAACAGGCATGGGGGGAAGCTGTGAGGTGCAGATTGCTCATGGTTACCCTTATCTGCATAACAACGAAGGGCTGACCATGCAATTGCAATCATTGGCCACAGAATATCTGGGGAAAGAGAACGTTATTATGCTGGAGCGGCGGATGACGGCTGAAGACTTTGCCTATTTTGCTCAGCGGGTCCCATCCTGCCTTTACAGGCTGGGGGTGCAGAATGAAGTCAGGGGGATCACCTCCTTTCTGCACTCCCCCACATTTGATGTGGATGAGAAGGCCCTTGAAACAGGTTCAGGACTCATGGCCTGGCTCGCCGTCAACCTGCTCCAAGAAAGGTAATCTGTCGCCATGTCATACAAAAGAAAAATCCTTCTTTTTCTGATTATTCTTAATTCCTCACTCCTCATTCCTCATTCCTTATTCTTCCTTCCTCATTCCTCATTCCTCTACGCCCAAACCGAACCCAACACAGCTCCCAAACAACTTCCTTTCCAGCAGCAGGCCCAGCCTCCTGTGAGTGAGCAGCAATTGGCTATGCAATTCTTTCAGGCGAGGCATTATGAGAAAGCACTCGAGCTATACGAGAAACTCTACCGGGAACAGCCTTCTTCATTCTACTACATGTATTACCTGCAATGCCTGATTGAGCTGAAGGAGTACAAGAGAGCGGAAAAACTGATCAAAGAGCTACGAAAGAGTGATCCGCGGGCCACAAAGTACATGGTTGACCTGGGGTACCTCTATTCCCGGGAAGGGAACGGAGAAAAAGCCCGGAAGCTTTACGAGGAGGCTATGAAAGAGCTGGGCCCCAATCAGCAGCAGGTGTTTAACCTGGCCAATGCCTTTCTCCTTAAAGGAGAAAACTCCTATGCCATCGAGGTGTATCTCAAAGGCAGGGAACTGTTACGGGGGACCTATCCTTTCAGCTTCGAGCTGGCCAATATCTATCAGCGAACAGGTAACTTTCAGGGCATGTTTGAGGAGTACCTGAACCTGCTGGAGGTGAATGAATCTTACCTGAAAACGGTCCAGGACAGGTTGCAGAATATCCTGATCGATGATTCTGAAAATGCGAAAAACGAACAGTTCAGGGAGGCGTTGCTGACCCGTGTGCAGCGATACCCGGATAATCCGGTGTATGCCGACCTGCTCTGGTGGTACTCCATTCAGCAGAAAGATTTTGAACTGGCTCTGATCCAGTCAAAAGCCCTCGACCGCCGGCGGCAGGAACAGGGAGACCGGATCCTCCAGCTGGCCCAGTTGGCTGTTGCCAATGAACAATATGGGGTTGCCCTTGATGCCTTTACCTACCTGACTGGAAAAGGAGAGGCCTTTCCCTATTATGACATCAGCCGGGTAGAGTGGGTAAACACCCGGTTTTTGCAGGTTACCTCCCATGGAACCCCTTCCCCGAAAGAGCTGACCGACCTTGAAAAAGAGTTTTTCAAAGTGCTGGAACGAGTCGGCGAAAACCGCACATCTGTTTCCCTGATGCAGAACCTGGCTCATCTGGAAGCCTTCTACCTTTCGAATCCTGAAACAGCTCAGGAGCTCCTTTACAGGGCCATCGATCTGAAGGATATTGGCCCGAAGGAGAAGGCGTTCTGCAAGCTGGAGCTGGGTGATATTCTCCTCTTTTTTGGCGATGTGTGGGAAGCAACACTCCTCTACCAGCAGGTTTACCAGGATTTTAAGTACGATGTACTGGGGCAGACAGCCAAATTTAAAAACACAAAACTATCGTTCTACATCGGGGAGTTCGGATGGGCCAAAGCCCAGGCTGATATTCTGAAAGCAGCCACCGATAAGCTGATTGCAAACGATGCCCTGGCACTATCGATCCTGATCGGAGAGAACTACGACCCCGACTCCACCACCATTGGTCTCTTTATATACTCCCGGGCCGATCTTCTCTCTTTCAAGAACCAGGACCGGGAAGCGCTGCAACTTCTGGATTCCATTCCTCTCCTCTTCGGATACCACCCGTTGCTGGATGATGTGCTGCTGAAGAAAGCGAATATCTATATGAAATTGGGCGAATACAACGTTGCCGATAGCTTGTTCCATGAGATCACCACTGATTACCCTGATGAAGTAACGGCCGACCGTGCCCTCTTTCTCCGGGCCGGTTTACAGGAAAAAGAGATGAACGAATCAACAACCGCAATGGAACTCTATGCCCGGCTGCTGGATCGATACCCGTCGAGCATTTATGTGATTGATGCAAGGAAGCGATACAGGATGCTCCGTGGGGATACAACAAATAAATGACAAATTCCAAATTCCAATAACTTCGAAAATTGAAACTTGGTTATTATTTGTTATTTGGTACTTGTTTCTTGGTGCTTTCACGTAATATGACCGTATTTCCAAAAAAATCCCTCGGCCAGCATTTCCTGGTTGACGAAAACATCGCCCGGAAGATCATCGGATGTCTCAATTCAGAGATCCCGCTGGTGCTGGAGATTGGTGCGGGGAAAGGGATCCTGAGCAAATACCTGCTTGAGAATCCTGCATTTGATCCCTGGTTTGTCGAGATCGACCGGGAGTCAGTCGCCTATTTGCAACAACGCTACCCAGCTATGAACGACCGGCTGATCGAGACGGATTTTTTAAGCTTTGATTTGCGAGCTTTCGTAGAGGCACAGGGGCACAGGGGCACAGAGGCACAGGGGCACAGGGGCACAGGGGCACAGGGGCACAGGGGCACGGAGGCTCCCCTCCCCAGAAAGGGAGGAAACAAGCCCCCTTCAGGGGATTTGGGGGTGCAATCCAGCATCCAGTCATCCAGTCATCCAGTCATCCAGATTTTAGGCAACTTCCCCTACAACATCTCCTCCCAGATCCTCTTCCGTGTGCTGGAGTACCGGGATCTGATACAGGAGGTCACCGGCATGTTTCAGCGGGAGGTGGCACAAAGGCTTGCCTCTCCACCCGGATCGAAGCAATACGGCATCCTGAGTGTACTGTTACAGGCATTTTACCGGATTGACTATCTCTTCACGGTAAGTGAAACGGTGTTCATCCCTCCCCCGAGAGTGAAATCAGCCATGATCAAATTGGTTCGCAATGAGGTGAAGAAACTCGACTGCGACGAGAAGTTCTGGATTGTGGTGGTGAAAACTGCATTCAACCAGCGTCGGAAAACACTCCGGAACTCCCTTCGGAAACTTGGACCGGCAGGATTCTCCAACTGGGATGATCCCATCTTTAACCAGCGGCCGGAACAGTTGCCGGTCGCCGATTTTGTCAGACTGGCCCGGATGCTCCATCCGGAGAGAATAGGAAAAAGGTAACTTTACCTCCAATTTCCACGGAATGAAGATAAAAGCTCCGCAAAAAAAGAGGAAAGAATCAACAGCCAAAAGATCTGGAAGCCCGGTGATCGCTCCTCCACGATCTCGCAAGGCTAACTGGTATTTCGTTCTCTTTTTCTTTGTCTGGGCTTATGTTCTATACGGAAATACCATCCTGAACAAATATGCGGTGGATGACGAGTTCGTCACCAACAACGAAATGATCCGGAAAGGATTGGCGGCCATCCCCGAGATCTTCACCACCCATTACATCAACCAGAAAGGGAATGTCAGCGATAATGTGGCAGATTACCGTCCCATCGTAAAGCTGACCTATGCCCTGGAATACCAGCTCTACCAGAAGGACGAACCAGGCAGAAGCCATGCGGTGAATGTCCTGATCTACTTTTTGCTGTCGGCCCTGCTCTTCTTCGTCCTGAAGCGGATGCTGAAGAATTACAACATCCTTTTCCCCTTTCTGATCACGGTTGTCTTCATGGCTCACCCGGTGCATACCGAGGTGGTTGCCAGCCTTAAGAACCGGGACGAGATGCTGGCTTTTCTCTGTGGCCTGGGAACCTTGCATTTCCTGCTGAAATATGCGGAGACCCGGAAAGCCTGGTACATCCTCCCGGCTTTGGTTGTCTTTGTGCTGGGAACCCTTTCAAAAGCATCCATCCTTCCCTTTGTACTGATCTATCCGTTAGCGCTCTATTTTTTCACCGACCTGAGACTGAAACAGTACCTTCCGGTCTTTGTCGCCCTGGTGATCCTTGTCATCCTTACCCAGCTGGGGCCCAAATGGTTTCTGCCGGCCGGAGAACGGCTGACCAGCATGATGGAAAATCCGCTCTTCCTGGAGAAAGGATTACCCTACAGGATGGGAACAGGTCTGGTCTCCCTGCTCTTCTACCTGAGGATCCTGATCTATCCACACCCGCTGTTGTTCTACTACGGGTATGACATGATCCCGTTGACCACCCCGGCAAACATCTGGGCTTTCCTCTCATTTTTCCTCTATGCAGGGATGCTGATTTATGCTCTCTTTAAGTTCCGGGAGAAACAATTGATCTCCTTTGCGATTCTCTGGTATCTGATCTTCATTGCGATGTACTCGAATTTTGTGATCCCGATGGTGGGAATCGTGGGGGAACGTTTTGTGTTTGCTGCTTCGCTGGGCTTTTGCATAGCGCTCATCTGGGCCATCTTCAAGATTTTCAAGACCGAACCCAATTCACTCACCATCGAGTTTGATGCCCGGGCCAAGATCCTGGTGGTAACCCTTCTCATCCTGATCCCCTATACGGCGCTAACAGTCAACCGGAACCGGGAGTGGAGGGATCTCTTTACTCTCTATTCAAAAGATATTCCTTTCCTGGAGAATTCGGCCAAGGCCAACACGCAATTTGCCGGTTACCTGATGCGGACAACATACCAGGATCCCAATTTCAGACAGTATGGCAAAGTGAACCGGTTCAAGCTGGAGGTGATCAAAAAACACTTCCTCCGGTCGCTGGAGATCTATCCCGAAAACTACCAGACATGGAACGACCTGGGAACCGTTTATCTCTTTTTCGGTAAGGACCCTGATTCAGCCATCCTCTTTCTGAAGAGAGCCATTGACCTGAATGCGGAACCGGATCCCGCCTGGGTGAACCTGGGCATGGCCTACAGGGAGATCAGGAAATTTGACAGCGCAGCCTGGTGCTATTCGACCATTCTCAGGAGAAATCCCCAACATATCCGTGCCTACTTTGCCCTGGCAAATGTATACAACGACATGGGTGAAACTGACCGTGCCATCCAGATGAACCTGGATGTGCTGAAGTCAAATCCGAACCTGGATATTCCTTACGTGAACATAGGGAATTACATATTGCAGGCCGGAGATACCGCCATGGCTATCCGGTATTATGAAGAGGCGATCCATCGCAGGCTCACCTTCGAGGGATGTATGCTTCTGAGTAACCTTTACAAAGACCAGGGAGATATGCAAAAATCAGCATATTACCAGCAACTTGCATCTGAAGCAATCAACCAGAACCAGCATTAACTCACTTTTCTCTTATCCAAATCCCATTTGCTGGTTTTCCTGCGTCCCCCTTTTTTTTTACTTTTGTACATAAGCAATTTCCGATGACCATTGAGGAGTTTATTCAGCTTGTTGAAGAAGAATTTGATGATCTGGACCCAGGTCTGCTGCTACCCGAAAGCAAATTCCGTGAGAAGTTTGAGTGGAACTCGATCAATGCGCTGATATTGATTGCAGTCGTGAAAACGGAATACGATGTAATCCTTACCGCAGATGACCTGATTCGTTCCGTGACCGTGCAAAATCTTTACGATATCGTGAAAGGCCGCATACAGGAATAATGGCCCTATTCTCCATACCCCATGTCCGGATCGCCGGTCTTGCCGGCGCTGTTCCGCGTACCTTCAGGAAAACCCTGGACTACTCCTGGATCTCCCTCAGGGAACGGCAGCAACTGATTCAGAATGTCGGTGTGGAACAGCGCAGGGTTGCTGAAAAAGGAATGACCACCGCCGACCTCTGCTATGTCGCAGCCAGGCAACTAATAGCATCTCTGAACTGGGATGCCGGCAGCATCGACCTGCTGGTGTTTATTTCTCAATCCGGGGATTACCTTGTCCCACCAACCTCCTGTATCCTCCAGGACCGGCTTGGTCTTTTAAAATCCTGTATCGCCTACGATATTGGGATGGGATGTTCCGGCTATGTTTATGGATTGTCTGCTGTTGGGAGTATGATCGCCACCGGGGCAGTGAAGAGAACCCTGATGATGGTCGGGGACATCTCCACGCTGACCACATCCTACAAGGATAAAAGCTCCTACCCACTGTTCGGGGATGCAGGAACGGCAACGGCGCTCGAGTATTCCGGCGAGGCTCCTCCCCTGGTATTTAACCTGCAGACCGACGGATCGGGTTATCAGGCTATCATCATCCGGGATGGCAGAGCCCGGCACAACCTGTCCAGAAAATCGTTCGGGATGAAGAAGATCTCCAAAGGGATCATCCGGTCGAAACTCAACCTGGAACTCGACGGGATCAAGATCTTCAACTTCAGTCTGAGGGAGGTGGTCCCGAATATTAAAGCATTGCTCAAACATACGGGCACTGAACTCCAGGATATCGATTATATCGTTTTTCATCAGGCCAACAAGCTCATCAATGAAACTCTCCGGAAGATGCTGAAAGCAGAGAAGGAGAAAGTCCCCTCCTCCATACAGCTATATGGCAATACCAGCAGCGCTTCCATACCGTTGACCATGATCACGGAACTCCGGCAGCAGCTTTCCACTGGAAAGCAGCGGCTGTTGCTGTCGGCATTTGGAGTAGGACTCTCCTGGGGCTCCGTGCTGCTGGAAACCGACTCCATCGTCTGCCCGGAAATTATGGAATACTAGATTAATTCAACCTGGGATTTTATGAACAATCTTTTTACTCTGAACGACAAAACAATCCTCATCACCGGCGCCTCCAGCGGCATCGGAAAGCAGGCGGCGATCCTGGTCAGTCAGGCTGGCGGGACGGTTTGGATCACCGGCCGGGATCAGCCACGGCTGAAGGAGACCTCTTCTTTGCTGGCAGATGGGGACCATCACATGAAGGTGGCCGATCTGACCGTGGAGAAGGAGATGGATTCCCTGATCGGGGAGTTGCCGAAACTGAATGGAGTAGTGCATTGCGCCGGCATTGTGGAACCGCTTCCGGTCAAGTTCATCATGCAGGAACACATCAACCGGATGTTCTCCATCAATTACGAGCTGCCGGTGAACCTCACCGGTAAACTGCTGAGGAAGAAGAAGGTGCTTGACCACGCGTCGTTGCTTTTCATGTCGACGATCGCTACACGGAATCCTTACGTTGGAGGGGCTCTTTACAGCGGCTCCAAAGCTGCCCTGGAAGCCTATTCCAAGACACTCGCCCTGGAGCTCGTTGGCAAAGGGATCCGGGCCAACTGCCTGATGGCCGGATTGGTGGATACCCCTATGATCGTCAATCCTTCCGAAGAAAAGATGCAGGAAGAGGCTCTGAAAAAGTATCTTCAGCGTTATCCGTTAGGTATTGGCCGGCCGGAGGATGTGGCAGGAGCGATCCTCTACTTCCTCTCCGACGCCTCGAAATGGGTGTCAGGGACAACATTGATAATGGGGGGAGAATGATCGAGGTAGCGATGACGAAATCACAATAATCATATGACCCTTTTACCTAACTATTCAATCATCGTTCCTGTCTTCAACAGCGAACAATCCCTGAACGAGCTATTCCTTGGGATCCGGGATGTGTTCACCGCCATGAACCAGACCTTCGAGGTCATTTTTGTGGACGACGGATCGGAAGACCGGAGCTGGCAGGTGCTGGAGGAATTGAAAACTGCCTTCTCCGACAGGATCACTGCGATCAGGCTTGCGAAAAATTTCGGCCAGCATAATGCCACCTTCTGCGGATTCCAGTTCGCCAACGGATCACAGATCATTACCATCGACGATGACCTTCAGGTTCCACCTGCTGAGATTGTCAAACTCATAGAAGCCCGGGAACAAACAAAACATGACCTTATTTACGGTTGCTTTCGTAAGAAAGAACAGTCAGCGCTCAGGAATGCAGGAAGTGCCACGGTGAAAAAAGCCTCCCGGATGTTTCGCGGAACTGCCGGAGAAGGCTCCTCCTTCCGGCTTATAAGCCGCGAGCTGGTTGAAAAGATCCTGTCTTATAACACCTATTTCGTATTTATCGACGAAATCCTGCACTGGTATACAGGAGAGATCACATGTGTGGAAGTCAGGCACCTTCCCCGGAAATATAAATCATCGAATTATTCAATCGGGATGCTGATCAGGATGTCGGGCAACAGCCTGATCTTTTATTCAACCATTCCACTGAAAATAATGGTCTATGGCGGATCTGCCCTCGCACTGGTATTTTTTCTGTTCGGAGCGTACTATGGTTGCCGAAAAATCTTTTTTAGCGTTCCCGTCCCCGGCTATACCTCCCTGATCGTTGCCATCCTTTTTTCAACCGGGATCATTTTACTGAGCCTGGGGGTGATCGGAGAGTATATCAGCAGGATCTATTCCATCCAGAATAAAAAACCGCTTTTTTCGATTAAAAAGATAATCTGACAGCATACAGTGCAGGATAAATAATCCAACACAGGGAAGCATGAAGCTTTCGAAATACGGGATCGACCTGATTCTCCTGAAAGAGGAAGAGATCGAACTGGTACGGCAATGGAGGAATCACCCTTCTGTGGTCAGTAATTATGAATACCGGGAATACATAACCCCCGAAATGCAACGGGAATGGTTTAAAACAATCAACAACATCCATAATCTTTATTTTATTGTCGAATATAAAGGTGAAAAGATGGGGGTGGTAAATGCCAAGAATATCGATTGGGAAAATCAAACCTTTGAGAGTGGGATCTTCATCCCGGAAGGGAAGTACTCGAATACCTTCATCCCTGCTATGATCTCAATCATGACCATGGAGCTCGGCTTCCGGCTCTTCGGATGGTTCAAGGGATACGCCCACGTATTGAAGACGAATAAACCGGTGCAGAGCATGATTCGTTCCGTTGGATATACACTTTGTGACGGACAGGAAGATGTTGAAAATCAGTTGTATGAAGTCACCTTTGAAAAATTCCTGCAGAAAGCTGAAAAACTTATCCGGGCAATGCATACGGTTACCGGCGGAGAAGAGGGAATGACTGTTACGATCTTCCGGGAAGACTTCCAAAATGAGATGATCCTGAAATGGGAAGAGATCGGGAAAAAGAACGCCGACGTGATCCGGGTGGAAGAGGTGGAAGAAGGAAGGATCTATTACCTGAAATAGAGCATTTAAGCAAACTATTTCCTAATTTCGCCATTTCACCATTTCACCATCTCACCATTTCACCATCTATGACTATCCCCTTCAACAAACCCTATCTTCCGCTTGTTTCCTTGAAGTATATGGTCCAGGCGGCCAGGTCAGGAACCATTGCCGGAAACGGGAAATACACGGAATTGTGTCACCGCTTTTTTGAAGAACGGTTTGGTTTCCGGAAGGTGCTGCTGACAACCTCCTGTACCGATGCAATGGAGATGGCCTCCATCCTCAGCAACATTCAACCAGGCAATGAGGTGATCCTTCCCTCATTTACCTTTATGTCTGCAGCCAATGCATTTCTGTTGCGGGGAGCAAAACTGGTTTTCAGCGATACGCTGGCTGATGTTCCCAACATTGATCCGGTTCAGGTGGAGCAGCTCATCACCCCCGCAACGCGGGTGATTGTGGTGGCACACTACAGCGGACTGGCTTGTGAAATGGACCGGATCATGGAGCTTGCCGCCCGCCACAACCTGCTGGTGGTAGAAGATGCTGCCCATGCCATTGAATCGTATTACAAAGATGAACCGCTGGGGTCCATCGGTCACCTGGGGACCTTTTCATTTCACGAAACAAAGAATATCATCTCCGGAGAAGGGGGCATGCTTGCTGTCAACTACAAGCCTTTCCTTGAACGGGCGGAGATCATCTGGGAAAAAGGGACCAACCGGGCAGCTTTTCACCGGGGGGAGGTGGATAAATATGGATGGGTCGATATTGGCTCTTCGTTTCTCCCTTCCGACGCGCTGGCTGCTTTCCTCTATGCCCAGATCAAGCGGTTCCGGAAGATCCAGCGTAAGCGGAAATGGAGCTGGTGGGAGTATCATGAACAGCTCCTGCCCCTCGAGGAGAAAGGATATCTCACCCGGCCTGTCATCCCCCAGTTCGCCACCGTAAACGGGAACATGTTCTACATCACCCTGCCCGACAAGGCCCGGCGTGATGCGCTGCTCCACAACCTCAATCAACACGGGATCCAGGCGGTTTTTCACTATTTCCCTCTCCACAGCAGCCACTACTTCCGGGATAAGCATGATGGCCGGGAGCTTCCGAATACCGACCGTTTTTCCGACACCCTACTCCGCCTGCCCTTTTTCTACAAGCTCAAGCAGAAGGAGATTGAATACATAGTGAAAACAACAGGAGAGTTTTTTCAGTAATCCACCTCACTTTTTCCATACCGGTAACCGTCCCGGAGTCACCGGAGCTCCCAGTTTCTCTGCCTCGGCCTCCAGGGCCGGTAGTTCCACCTCTCCAATCTGTTTTACCTGATCATACACCGGAGGGAACTCCTCCTCCAGGATGGCATAGGCATCTTTGGCCGTCTGGGTGGGATCCCCGGTCGACGACCAGGAACTCCACGTCAGTTTGCCTAACCGGTCGTTTAATGGTACCGGGGCGGGAGGATTCTCCTCGTCACTTGGCTTGTTGGTCCGGCGGTTGAACTTGACGTTGATGATTTCATCAAGCTGAAGCTGGATCTCCCTCCCTTTTTTTATCAGCTCCGGAGTGACGCCGGGAACGCTGTTCAGCGCCTGGAGAAGATCGGTGGTGCGGTCGAGCAGCTTTCCGGCATAAGACTCTGTCCCTCGCATCACACGCGATAACTCCGCTACCAGGCAGTGGAAGGCTACCATGCCCTGGCGATCCGCTGCCGGCAGGGTGGTATTTTCCAGCGGAACAACCTGGAACTCTACCGGTCCGGCAAGCTGTTTGATCTCCCCTCCAAACGTCATCGAAAGGGTTACAGCATAGGTTCCGGGCATAGCGAGCACGCCGTTGCCGTTGTCTTTCGTGGGATCCCATGTTTCACCCGCGTCAACCGACCGGGTCGACTGGTATCTCAGGTCCCAGTTCTCCCGGTTGATGCCTTTGCCGGCGGATTTATGAAATACCCTGACCGGAGTGCCGCCGGAAGCATCGGTGATGGTGAATGTGAGACAGGGAGAAAGCTCCTGTTTCTCTTCACGGAGGTCGGCTTCAGTCAACTGAGGGATCGGCGTTCCCTCCTTGAATAACTCCTTCTCCTTCTCTTTCCGGAGCTGTTTTTTCGTTTTTGGAACCTCTTTGAGATAATAGGTAAAGATGGCTCCGAAGTCCGGATTCCTGGCTTCATAGACCGTGGAACCCTGGCCGTATTTCCCGCGGATGGGGAGATACATGAGTGCATCTTTCACCGGGAAGAGGTACCCCTCCTGATCAAGGGTCTCTTTATTTAAATCACGCAGAGGAGAGTAATCATCAAGGATGTAGAATCCTCTTCCGAAGGTGGCCAGCACCAGGTCACTCTCCCGTTTCTGGATCGCAATATCTTTCACTGATATGGTGGGGATCCCCGATTTCAGCTGGATCCAGTTCGTTCCGCCGTCAACGGTAAAGAAACAACCGAACTCGGTTCCGGCAAACAGCAGGTTGGGGTTGATAAAATCCTCCTGGATGGAGTGAATGGTATGATTTTCGGGCAGGTTCCCGGTGATGGAAGTCCAGGTCTTTCCCTTATCGGTGCTCTTTAAAAGGTATGGTTTGAAGTCGTCGCGCAGGATGTTGTCGAAAGAGGCGTAAACCACATGCTCTTCAAATTTCGATGCCAGGATATCGCTTACATAGGTATGTTCCGGAATCCCCGGGAAGGCGTCTATCTTTGTCCAGTTTTTTCCGGCATCCTCAGTGACCTGGATCAGCCCGTCATCCGTCCCCACATAGAGCAGGTCCTCTTTCACCGCCGACTCATCCAGCGAAACGATCTCTCCGTAAAGAGAGGTGGAAACATCTTTCGCGACGGCGTCGCTGCTCCAGAACTTGTCCATCACCGGCCAGGAGTTCCGGTCGATGTGTGCAGTCAGGTCATCGCTGATCACCTCCCAGGTGTTTCCGCGATCGTCACTTCGGAACACTTTATTAGCGGCGCAGTAGAGACGTGTGTGGGAGTGCGGACTAATGATCAGGGGGGTGTTCCAGTTCCATTTGTAACTGTCCTCGCCCTTCCCGGGTTCCGGCCGGATGTCGACCCTCTCTTTGCTCTTGCGGTCGTACCTGACCATATATCCATACTGTGATTCCGCATAAACAATATTGGGATCCACCGGGTCTATCTGTGTCCAGAAACCATCGCCCCCGTTTGTCACAAACCAGTCGTCGCTGAGTACGCCACCCCGGCTGGTATTCCGTGAAGGGCCTCCCATGCTGCTGTTGTCCTGGGTTCCGCCATAAACGTAATAGAAAGGGTTGGAGTTATCGACCTGCACCCGGTAAAACTGGGTAACCGGCAGGTTGGATTTAAAGATGTACTCTTTCCCCCCGTCGAATGTCTCATAAATGCCACCGTCACCGCCAATCAGGAAATGGTCGGGTTCATCCGGGTCAATCCACATGGCATGATCATCCACATGCCTGTTTTTATTGCTGATGCGGTTCCATGTCTTCCCGCCATCGTCGGT
>JADHVQ010000059.1 GCA_016783905.1 Bacteroidales bacterium
GCGGACTTCAGCCATGCGCCTTTGTATAGAAGGTTCCGTGCCAGTTCGATCTTGGTGGCCATGTCGGCCAGTTTGAATGCGTTGACCTGGAAATGGCCAATCGGCTGACCAAATTGCTTTCGTTCTTTCGAATACTGCAATGACATCTCAAATGCTCCCTGCGCACAACCGAGCCCCATGGCTCCGATTGCCAGCCGGCCGCTGTCGAGCGTATTCAACATGATGTGCGATCCTTCACCCCTTTTCCCCAGGATATGGGAATAAGGAACGCGGCAGTCGTCAAAATAGAGCTCGGCAGTATCGGAAGCCCGCCACATCATCTTGCCATGCATGGGAACCCGTTTGAACCCGGGTGTATCAGCATCCACCAGGATGGTGGTGAACTCCTTCTTTCCGTTTTTTTCACCGGAAACAACCTGAACGGTGGCCCCTTTGTTGATGGAAGAGGCCCCGTTGGTGATGAAGATCTTTGACCCGTTGATCACCCACTGATCATCTTCTATGCGGGCCGTGGTTTTGGTTCCCCGTGAGTCGCTTCCGGCATCAGGTTCTGTAAGCCCGAATGCCCAGAGTGCCTCACCGGTCGTAAGCATGGGAAGGTACTTCTGCTTCTGTTCTTCGTTTCCGAAGTTCATGATCGGGCCCATGCCCAGCGAGATGTGCGCCGCCAGCGTGGCTGCATGTGAACCGTCAACGCGTGCCAGCTCCTCCACGGCGATAACGTAGGCAAGCATGTCCATCTCCGAGCCGCCATATTTTGTCTCCGTGATAAGACCAAAAAGGCCCAGTTCTCCCATTCTTTTGGTCAGCTCCAGGGAGAATTGGCCTTTTTCATCAAGTTCCTGTGCAACCGGACGGATCTCACGTTCGGCAAAGTCCCGGACCGTCTTCCGGATCATTTCGTGTTCTTCGGTGAGGTACATGGTTTAAGGTTCAAGGTTTCAGATTTCGGGGTATTCCAGCATCCAAATATATCAATTCTGCCTGAATAAATCACTGGCCAGCTCAAGAGATTTTTCGAATAACACCGGTTCCAGTTTCACGGGGACGTTGCGGTTCCTGAGAAATCGTACCAGGTATTCAGTACGCAGGTTTCCCAGCATCTCCTGCCCGGTCATCGGACAACCGCCGATCCCATGGATCACCGAATCAAACTTCCGGCAACCTGCCTCCCATGCAGACGCTATCTTCTCTTCCCAGTTATCGGGAGTGGTATGCAGATGGAGTCCGAACCCGACCTCCGGGTACTCCGGAATAATCGTAAAAAAGAGATCCCGGATCAGGGGTGCATCGATCTCAACCGATACGTTGGAAAGGGTGATTGCTTTGACACCCATCTCCTTCAACGTAGCTATCGCTTCCAGAAGGATCTCCAGGCTCCATGGATCACCATATGGATTT
Organism: Bacteroidales bacterium; assembly: GCA_016783905.1. Taxonomy (GTDB): domain Bacteria; phylum Bacteroidota; class Bacteroidia; order Bacteroidales; family FEN-979; genus QYOJ01. The sequence goes on from JADHVQ010000059.1 coordinate 1,402, forward strand.
CCGAAACCCATGGAGATGTAGATCACCACTTCCCGGTTTGTAATCGCACCGATATTCAGCAGGTTATCAACGGTTTGAATGGCCTTCTCCGGAGTGGTATTGAGATTCTTCTGCAAGAAGGTTTCGGAAACGGACCAGGGAAAACAGAGGTGCGTCACTCCGTCGATCTCTGATATCATCTCAGCTCCTTTCGGGTTAACCACCAGCACCATTCCCCCGGAATAGGAATTGGTAAAATCGAGTTGTTTCAGTACCGAATAGGTGTCGGCAAGCTGGGGGATCAGTTTGGGGGAGACGATGCTTCCCAGCTCAACAATGTCAAAACCTACTTTCAACAGACCGTTCAGATATCGAATTTTCCGGTCTGCAGGAACGACATAAGGAAGACTCTGCATCGCCTCCCTGGGCGATTCGATGAGGGTAATCATCAGCGGCCTGTGAGGGATTTCGGGATCCTGCCGTTCTTAATGGCTTCTGAGCGGAGGCGGCGACCGACGATACGTTCCACCATGGCACCGGTCTCAAGGACTTTATCCACGTCCAGTTGCGTGTCGATCCCCATCTCATCCATCATCACCACCATGTCTTCGGTGGAGATGAGGCCAACAAAGTACGGATCTTTATAGTAATAAGCGCCAGTTCCGGCAACGGGAACGCCATCAACAAAGTTGGCAGGTTGTCCACCGATGCCGCCCATAGTCGACTCGTAGTTGACCATACCGGCTTGAAGAGCGGCAAGCACATTAGCAAGTCCCCACCCGCGGGTCTGGTGGAAGTGAACGATCTGTTTCTCCACCCTGACGCCTGAATCGAGCAGCATCGAGTAATATTTGTATACCCGGTCAGGTGACGCAGAACCATCGTGATCGGCATGCTCCACATCGTTGGCGCCGATATCCAGCCAGCGCTGGGTAAACTCAATAGCTTTGCTCATCTCGGTTGGCCCTTCGATCGGACAACCCCAGATCGTACTCACCGTTCCGTTCACTTTCAATCCGGCATCACGAGCCAGCGGGATATACTTCCCGGCCATCTTCCAGTAGTCGTCCAGGTTCAGTCCTGAGTTGGTCCGGTGGTGTGACTCGCTGGTGGAGACCATCAGCAGGATGCGATCAGGGCCCCAACCCTCTTTTCTCGATTCGATCGCACGCTCAATGGCACGTTCGCGGATGGTGATCACGGTCAATGAAACTTTGTCAAGTAGATGAGCCACTTTTTTGCTATTTCTGACGCCTTTCAGTACCTCATCGGCATCTTTGAACTGCGGCATCCCTTTCGGATTGCCCATGTTGGTGATCTCAATGTGCCGGAATCCAGCCAGGATCAGCTCCTCGGCCAGCCATATCTTGGCTTCGGTAGGGATGAACTTCTCTTCATGCTGAAATCCGTCCCGCACCGTGATATCGCCTATCGTTACTTTTTTGGGATAATTCATAAACTCTCAATTAATAAATGTAAAATGTAAAATGCGAAATGTAAAATTGTTATTTCCTAATTTCCCAATTTCCTTATGACTGTATGACCGTATGACTCGCCCCCAAACCCTAAAGGGGGAGTAAGTCCCCTTCAGGGGATTTAAGGGTCATAACTTCATTTCAGGGATCTCCCCGTCCACGATCAAATTTCCTTCCGTCGCCTGTCTGATCTCTTCCACACTAACGCCGGGAGCTCGTTCGATCAGCTTGAATCCCTCTTCCACCACATCAATCACCGCCAGGTTGGTAACGATACGTTTCACGCAGTTCACACCCGTTAAAGGCAGGGTGCACTCTTTCAGCAGTTTGGAATTCCCCTCTTTGTCGGTGTGTTGCATCGCCACGATGATATTTTTAGCTGCGGCAACGAGGTCCATCGCGCCCCCCATCCCTTTGATTAGTTTACCGGGTACTTTCCAGCTGGCAATATCTCCTTTTTCAGTTACTTCGAAGGCGCCCAGCACGGTAAGGTCGATATGCCCTCCCCTGATCATCCCAAAACTGCTGGCCGAGTCGAAAAAGGAGGCACCGGGGATGGCTGTAACCGTTTGTTTCCCGGCGTTGATCAGGTCGGCATCCACCTCATCAGGGGAGGGGAAGGGGCCGATGCCCAACAGGCCGTTTTCCGATTGCAGGATCACCTCTATCCCGTCAGGGATATAATTAGCTACAAGAGTTGGGATTCCGATCCCCAGGTTTACGTAGTATCCGTCCTGTAACTCCTGGGAAATCCGCTTTGCTATTCCGTTTTTATCTAAAGACATAATATAATTCCTTTCTGAATAATTCCATTCTGATGATTAACTTCTTGTGGTTTCAAACTCAATGCGGTTCTCATAATCTTTCCCCTGGAAGATCCTCTGTACATAAACACCCGGAGTATGGATGTGATTGGGGTCCAGCTCTCCATAAGGGACCAGCTCTTCCACCTCCGCGATGGTGATCTTCCCGGCTGTGGCAATCGGTTGATTAAAGTTATTGGCGGTTTTGTTGTAGATCAGGTTCCCCATGGTATCGCCATACTTTGCTTTGACGATGGCAAAATCGGCCGTCATCCCCAGCTCTATGATGTGTGGTTTGCCGTTGAATTCACGGACCTCTTTATCTCCCTGTACTTCCGTACCATAACCTGCCGGGACGAAAAAGGCCGGAATCCCGGCTCCACCTGCCCGGATCCGTTCGGCCAGGGTGCCCTGGGGGATCAACTCCACCTCGAGTTCACCGGTTAGGAACTGGCGTTCAAACTCTTTGTTCTCACCCACATAGGAGGCAATCATCTTTTTCATCTGGTGCTTCCGTAATAATACCCCAAGCCCGTAATTATCGATCCCTGCATTGTTGGAGATGCAGATGAGGCCGGTAACCGTCGATTCGGCCAGCGCCTTCAGGCAGTTTTCAGGGATCCCGCATAATCCGAATCCACCGAACATGACGGTCATCCCGCTTTCGATCCCCTGAATCGCTTCGTAGGCGTCTTTAACAACTTTATTCATAGTTGATTGTTTTTGTTTGTTATACGCTTAACAATAGAACGCTGATAACGCAGATGCCTCTGGCAACGCTGATTTTCGCTGATATTGTTAATCCGCGATTATCCGCGCCTCATCCGTGTCATCCGCGTCCCATTTCATATTTCGCTACCTCGCAACCTCGTTACCTCGCTTCTCACCATCTTCTTCCTCGAACACCACCAACGGCGTATGTACCTCCACCAATTGCTGAAGATCTACATTCACCTCTTTGATCTTTGCCTCACGGGATGCCACGATGTTATTTTCCATCTTCATCGCCTCGAGGATTAGCAGAACCGCTCCTTTCTTCACTTCATCCCCCGGTTTCACGTTGATCTTGATGACCTTTCCAGGCATCGGGGCGCTCACGTGCGACAGATCTGAACCCAGTGATTCGGCAGAGGCAGCGAGCAGCTCGTTGGGTAAAAAGTCATGTCGCTTCATCAGGAAGATGTGGCCGCCCATGCTGATGTATTCCCGGTGATCACGGTCTTCCGAATAGAGGATATGGTAAGGCTCTTCATTGACGGTAAAGTGAAGGGACGACGGCTGCCTGTCGCGCACACCGGCACGAAACCTTTTCCCGGCGATCTCAATTTCCACGCCATCCTCGGTATATTTTGGAAGATATACCGGGAACTCTTCCCCCTCGCAGGAAACGGTAAATCGGATCCGGTGCCTCCAGAATCCCACCCTGCTCCACAGCTCCCCGGGCCTGAGAAGCTGAACTCCTTTGGCGGAAGGATGCCGGAGGCTCAGCAAGAGGTATCCGGTCAGCAGGATATAGTGCGGAATCTCCTCTTTTTCCTGTTTGATCTCGGCCACGATCTCGCCGGTATGTTCGTCGCAGAATTTGGTGGAGATGGTGTTCTCTAAAAAGGGCTTACCTACAATGAGTTTCTTCAGGTAACTGATGTTGGTCCTGATGCCGTGGATCCCGTAAAAGGCCAGTGCTTCGTTCATCCGCCTGGCTGCCTGGTCGCGGGTTTCGGCCCACACAATCAGCTTACTGATCATGGGGTCGAAAGCGCTTTTGATCTCAGTGCCAGGGGTAACGCCGGTATCGATGCGAATATGAGCCCCCTGGGGTTCGCAGTAGAGAGTCATGAAACCCGGGGAGGGGAGGAAGTTGTTTTCCGGGTCTTCGGCATAGATACGGCATTCGATGGCGTGCCCATGCTGATGGATATCTTTCTGTTTCAGGCGCAATGGCTCCCCTTCGGCTATTTTGATCTGTTCCTCTACGATGTCGATCCCGGTGACCAGCTCGGTGACAGGATGTTCCACCTGGATGCGGGTATTCATCTCCAGGAAATAGAAATTCAGGTTCTTGTCTACCAGGAACTCAACGGTGCCGGCACTGGTATAGCCAATCTCTTTGCCAATACGTACGGCAGCTTCGCCCATTTTGGTCCGGATCTCCGCGGTAAGGGTAGCCGATGGCGACTCTTCGATGATCTTCTGGTAGCGTCGTTGGATGGAACATTCCCGTTCGAACAGATGGATCACGTTTCCATGCAGGTCGCCCAGGATCTGGATCTCGATGTGTCGTGGTTCATCCAGGTACTTTTCGATGTATACCGTGTCGTCTCCAAAGTAAGCTTTGGCTTGCCGGGCAGTCGCTTCCAGGGCTTCTACCAGCTCTTTCTCCTCATGTACGATTGTCATCCCTTTACCCCCTCCGCCGGCTGCAGCTTTCAACAGCACCGGGAATCCGACCTGGTCTTTTGCCTTCAGCAGCGTTTCTTTGGTGCCGGTGAGTCCTTCCGTGATGGGAACGCCGCTCTTTTTGGCCCAGGCGCGGGCTTCGATCTTATTGCCCATCACCTGCATGGCATGCGCATTCGGACCAATAAAGAGGATCCCGGCATCGTCGCAGGCTTTCACGAAAGCGGCATTCTCGGCCAGGAACCCGTATCCCGGATGGATGGCATCGCAGGATTTCTTCTTAGCTACATCGATGATCTTAGGGATGTTGAGGTAGGTTTCACTGAGTTCAGCCTCGCCTATGCAGACTGCTTCGTCGGCCATCGAGACATGCAGGGAGTCGGCATCAATGCGGGAGTAGATCCCCACTGTACGGATACCCAGCTTGCTGGCGGTTCGCATGATCCTGACGGCAATCTCCCCACGGTTAGCAATGAGGATTTTCGTTATTCTTTTACCCATCTTGGTTTTCGTTTTTCGAGAAACGCGTGGATTCCTTCCTGTCCCTCGTCGGATGCTCTGATGTCGGCGATCATTCGGGCGGTAAAGTCATAAGCCTCCATGAGGGTGAGGTTGTTGGTTACTTCAAAGATCAATTTTTTCCCGTGAGCCATGGCTGCGGGACCGCTGGTCCGCAAATGCCGGATGGTCTCTTCGGCTGTGGGATCGAGCTGTTTGGGAGGAACCGATTTGTTGACCAGATGAAAGGCCTCCGCCTCTTTGCCACTGATCCTCCGGCCGGTGAGCATCAGCTCCCGGGTACCATATTCTCCCACCCGCTTGACCACATAAGGGGAGATGCAGGCGGGTACGATGCCGATCTTCACCTCACTCAGCGAGAAGGTGGCATCATCGGTACAATAGGCCAGGTCGCAGGAAGCAAGCAATCCGTTGGCTCCTCCCAGGGAAACGCCATGTACCAGGGCGATGGTTGGTTTTGCACAGGTGTAAATGGCATAAAAACACGTCGATAAAAGCAGGCTTTCCTGGTAATTGGTTTCATAGTCATTCTGTGCAACGGCTTTCATCCAGTTCAGATCCGCCCCCGCACAAAACGATTTTCCCTTTCCCCTGAGGATGACACAAACAGCATCTATGGACTGAAGCTCCTTGAAGCATTCGGCCAGCTCCTTCAGCATGGTGGTATTGAAGGCGTTGTGTACCTCCGGGCGGTTCAACCAAATGGTGAACACTCCGTCGGTCATGGTGGTCTCAAGAGTCGTGAATTCGCTCATAGGTTACATTCTGAACACCCCGTATTTGGTGGGTTTATATTTCTTGTTTTGCGAAATGGCAATGGAAAGCCCAATGATCTTCCGGGTATCAACCGGATCAATGATGCCGTCGTCCCAAAGTCTGGCTGTACTGAAATAGGCCGATCCCTCCTCTTCGTATTTTTTCAGGATCGTTTGAAGTAACTTCTCGCGATCTTCCGGGGAGAGCTTTTCGCCTCTCGCTTTTAGCTGTTCCTCTTTTACTGTGATCAGCACCTGAGATGCCTGTTCCCCTCCCATCACCGAGATCTTGGAATTGGGGTACATGAAGAGGAAGCGCGGTTCATAGGCTCTTCCGGCCATGGCATAGTTGCCGGCGCCGAACGATCCACCGAAGATCACCGTGAATTTGGGAACGTTGGCATTGGCGGTGGCATGCACGAACTTGGCACCGTCGCGGGCAATCCCTCCGTGCTCATACTGTTTCCCCACAATGAATCCCGTGATGTTCTGCAGGAAGAGCAGGGGGATATTGCGGGCAGTGCAGAGCTCGATAAAATGAGCTCCCTTTCGTGCAGTATCCGAAAAGAGCACTCCATTGTTTGCCAGGATTCCGATTTCATAGCCCATGATCCGGGTAAAACCGGTCACCAGGGTAGGAGCATATTTCTCCTTGAACTCATGGAAAAGGCTACCGTCGACGATCCGGGCAATGAGTTCCCGTGAATCGATGGGTTTCCTGACATCGATTGGAAGAATGCCGTAAAGTTCTTCCGGATCATAATAGGGTTCTTCGATAGGATGGACAGGCAACTCCTGATATTCGTGCCGGTCTATTGACTCGAAGATATTCCGGCAGATCTGGATGGCATGGATATCATTTTCGGCCAGGTGGTCGGCTACGCCGGAGATCATGGTATGTACCTCTCCGCCTCCGAGCTCTTCTGCTGTCACCGTCTCCCCGGTAGCGGCTTTCACCAGGGGTGGCCCTCCAATGAAGATGGTCCCCTGGTTGCGGACGATGATGGTTTCATCGCTCATAGCCGGTACGTAAGCGCCTCCGGCGGTGCAGGAGCCCATCACGACCGCGATCTGCGGGATCTTTTCGGACGAGAGGCGGGCCTGGTTGAAGAAGAAACGGCCAAAATGATACTTGTCGGGGAAGACATTGGCCTGTTCAGGCAGGAATACACCACCCGAGTCGACAAGGTAAACACAGGGCAACCTGTTTTCCATTGCGATCTCCTGGGCACGGACATGCTTTTTGATCGTCTCTTTGGTATAAGATCCGCCTTTCACCGTTGCATCGTTGGCCACAATCATCACCTCTTTCTCATGGATCACACCGATGCCGGTCACCACCCCTGCTGAAGGAAACTCATTGTTATAGAGGTTGTATGCTGCCATGGGGGAGAGCTCAATAAACGGGGTGTTCTTATCGACCAGCAGGTCGATCCGCTCCCTGGCAAGCAGCTTCCCGCGCTCTTTGTGCCGTTTGACGGCAATTTCGGGACCTCCCCGCGTTGTTGAGGCAAGTCGTTCTTTGTAGGTTGTAAGGATCTTGAGGTACTCCTCTTTCTGCTTCTGGAACTCAGGGCTGGAGGTGTCGATTTTACTTTGAATACGGAACATGAAGGGTATGGAATAAATTCGAAAAAGTAAAATTACAAATTTTTCCCTATTTCCCTATTTCCCTTCTATTTATAAATGGAACGCGGATTACACAGATGCCTTCGGCAACACTGATTGACGCGGATACCTCTTGCCTTCGTGCCTTCTTGGTGAAGACTTCGACACTAAGGCACCAAGACACAAAGTGCACGAAAAAATATACTTCTACCTTCTACCTTCCAGTTCGTACTTCGTACCTCGTACTTCGTACTTATTCTTCAAGCTTCTTCCCTTTTGTCTCAGGAAAGGTCTCCCCTACATAGGTCTGTCCGGTCGCCCATTCGCCGCCCACACCCAACTTTGAATAGCCCATTTCCCGTAGCTTTCCCTTGACCAGCTCCTGCATCCCCCGTGCATCGGCATCCAGCAGCTCTGGCAAAATTTGTAACTCTTTTCCCTGGGATTTTTGATTTATAACAGATCAATTTACGAGGGACAATTTACAATTTTCGATTGAAATTCTGATTTCCGAGGTACGAAAGACGAATGATAAAATGTCGAAGATTATAAACCGTTTAAAATTTCGTATCTTTGTTTTAAAAATGCTATGTCACCAACCATTTTGCTTGTTGGAAAGTATCGTTTCTTTTTTAATAGCCGGGAGGAGAGACGGCGACATGTTCATGTTTCTACTTCTGATGGTACTGCGAAAATTTGGCTTGAACCGGTGGTTGGACTAACAGAATCATATAACATGGGTTCAAAGGACTTAACGGAGGTGTTAAAAATTGTGGAGGAGAATAAAGATGATTTTATCAAGAAGTGGGACAAGCACTTCAATGTGTAACGTCACCAGTATTTATGACCTGGGATTCTGGATTCTTGTCGAAGACAAGGAATATTTTGTCCCATTTTCAGATTATCCTGGATTTATGGATTCATCCGTCAATCAAATTTTAGCAGTCCATTTCAGCCCTCCTTCCCAACTATATTGGAAAGAGTTAGATTTGGATATTGAACTGGCAGCACTTGCCAACCCGGAATCATTCCCTCTGGTCTTTAAATAATTTTCACCATTTCATCATTTCACTATCTTTCCAGCATCCCACAAACCTCCCGGTCCACCTTCCTGATCCTGTCCCCTGTAGATTGCCATTATTGAGGGTTGACAGTTACAAAAACCAGCAGTACCAGCAAAAACCTTAAACTTCGTCCTTCTAACTTCTAACTTGCGTTCGTACTTCGTACTTCTGACATCTGACTTCATGTTTTCCTCTATCTTTGCACCTCCATGTCCTCTTCCTTTGCCATCGAGGTCCGAAATGTCTTCAAGTCTTTTAAAACCGTACGTGCTGTCCGCGGGGTGGACCTCACCATTTTGCCAGGACAATTTGTCGCCTTGCTCGGTCCGAACGGTGCGGGGAAGACCACATTGGTGGAGATGATCGAAGGGATCCAGAAGCCCGACCGGGGCGAGATCCGGATCCTGGGAATGCCGTGGAAAGGACACCAAAAGGAGCTGCGGCAGATCATCGGGTTGTCCCTCCAGGAAACCCGGTACATTGAGAAGCTGACGGCCTGGGAGACGCTTCGGCTTTTCGGGAGCTTTTTTGGCCTGGGGATAGAACGTGTTGAGGAGGTGTTGCAGCTGGTAGGACTGGAGGAAAAGCGCAAAGCCTTTACTATCAACCTGTCGGGCGGACAACGCCAGCGACTGGCACTCGGCATCGCCCTGATCAATCATCCACGGATCCTGCTGCTCGATGAACCTACTACCGGCCTTGATCCCAATGCCCGGAGGGAGATCTGGGAGATCCTCCGGGACCTTCGGAAATCCTCCGATATCTCGATGATCCTGACCACTCACTATATGGAAGAGGCTCAGCAACTTTGCGAACAGATTGTGATCATCGATGAGGGAAGGATCCTGCGGGAAGGCACGCTTGATCAGCTGCTTGGAGAAGATCCATCGTTGAAGAACCTCGATGACCTGTTTACCTCATTAACCGGGAGGTGGCTGCATGATTGACAGGATCAGAAACAATCAACTGGGGCAGCTCACGCTGGCCAACATCCTGGAGAAGGTTCGGGAACCAGGCGTGTTGTTCTGGGGCATCGGCTTTCCGATCCTGATGGCGATCGGACTGGGACTTGCGTTTACCCGCAAACCAGAAATCCTGCGTTATGTGGCCCTGATCGCTGCCGACACCGGGAGCTATTCCATTATCCTGAAGGACGACAAACTGGGTAACACCACCTTCAGGCTGGAGAAAATGCCCTGGGAAGAGGCCATGGTCCAGCTCAAGCGGGGCCATGTCAATGTGGCTGTTACTGCAGAAGACAGCGGTTACCGTTACCACTTTGATCCGTTGAATCCGGATGCGCAGCTGACCTATATGAAACTGTCGCCGGTATTAAACAGGATCTCTCCATCTGAACTTCAACACCAACCTGCTGGGTCAGAGGGGGAAAGACCAGAATACGAAGAGGACCTGAGTGCGACAACCGGTGTTGAGGTAGACGCCCTTACCGTCACCGGTACGAGGTACATCGATTTCCTGATCCCCGGGATGATTGCGATGGGAGTGATGTTTTCCTGCCTGTGGGGACTGGGATACGGGATCATCGATACGCGATCCAAGAAACTGCTCCGTCGTATGATTGCTACACCCATGAAACGGTCAAACTACCTGGTAGCGATGATTACTGTAAGGTTCGGAATGAATGTCATCGAGGCCGCCCTGCTCTTCCTGTTTGCCTGGCTGGCTTTCGGGATTACCATTCAGGGCAATATCCCTGCCCTGCTGGTTCTTTTTCTTGCCGGGAACATCGCATTTTCCGGGATCGGCATCTTCCTGGCCTGCCATACCTCCAAAACTGAGATCGGCAACGCTTTTATCAATGTTATCAGCATGCCGATGATGGTCCTATCCGGCATCTTCTTCAGCTACCACAATTTCCCCGACTGGGCGATACCCATCATCAAACCCCTGCCGCTTACCATGCTGGCCGACGGCATCCGGAGCATCTTCATCGAAGGAGCCGGCTTTGCGCAAACCGCTGTTCTGTCGTTGATCATGACGGTAACAGGAATCGTGTTTTTTACAGTGGGACTGAAGTTGTTTAAATGGCACTAGTTCAAGTACGAAGTCAGAAGGACGAAGTTAGAACGCAAGTATGAAGTCAGAAGTAAGAAGTATGTGAAATTTGAGCATTCATAATTCACGAATTAAATACCCTTACACTGTCAAACATACTCAGGGATTTCATAAATTTGTTTCTGCAGGATAATACAGAAGAATCTTGGGACACTGTCCCAAAAATTGAATGACTGTTACAACATTAAATAAATGACAAACGATAAGATAAACGAACTGGAAAAAACCCTGTGGCAGGCTGCTGACAAACTCCGCAACAACATGGATGCGGCGGAATACAAACATGTCGTGCTGGGACTGATTTTTCTCAAATACATAGCAGATGCGTTCGATGAACTGGAACCCATGTTTGAAGAAGAGATTGGACCAAAATGGGAAAACGAAGCAGCTTTTGTGAAAGATATATGTCTGTCGGAGAGGGTCTTTTATGTTCCACCATCTGCCCGGTGGAAGTACCTTCAGGGGCGTGCCAAACTGCCGACCATCGGCAAGGACATCGATGAGGCAATGGACTCGATTGAAAAGGACAATGCCTCTTTAAAAGGCGTGTTGCCTAAAGACTATGCCCGACCTGCTTTGGACAAACAACGGTTGGGTGAACTCATTGACCTGATAGGCTCCATTTCACTTAGCAATAATGGCAGCGGAAAAGGAAAAGATATCCTGGGGTTTGTATTCGAATATTTTCTTGGTCAATTCGCTGATGCTGAAGGAAAAAGGGGGGGGCAGTTTTATACACCACAGAGCATTGTCAACCTTCTTGTTGAAGTCTTGGCTCCTGCAGCTGAAAAACGGGTGTATGATGGCTGCTGCGGTAGTGGAGGCATGTTTGTTCAAAGTGAAAGGTTTATTGAACTTCACGAACATCGCAGAGGAAAAATCAGCATCTTTGGACAAGAGAGCAATTCAACGACCTACCGGTTGGCAAAAATGAACCTGTCCATCCGGGGCATTGACGCGAACATTGAACTGGGAGATACCTTCATGAACGACAGATTTCCCGATCTGAAAGTGGATTTCATCCTTGCAAATCCTCCATTTAATGTTAGCGACTATTCCATCCGGAAAGATGATCACCGCTGGAAATATGGCTTGCCCCCCTCCGGTAATGCAAACTATGCCTGGCTGCAACATTTTATCAGCAAGCTCGCTCCCGGAGGAACCGCCGGTATCGTTCTCGCAAATGGCTCCATGAGTAGCGACATTTCTACTGAAGGAGAAATCCGGAAAAACCTGATAGAAAACGATTTGGTAGACTGCATGGTAGCCCTGCCCGCACAGTTGTTCTACAACACTCAAATCCCAGCCTGCCTGTGGTTTTTAGCCAGAAACAAGAGTAATGGTAATCCTTCGGCAGGCTCAGGACAGCGGTTCCGTAATCGCAGCAATGAAATTCTGTTCATTGATGCACGGGAGATGGGCGCCATGATCAGCAGAAGGCAAAAGGAGTTGACTGAAAAAGAGATTGAAAGGATTGGAGAGACTTACCACAACTGGCGGGCTTCGACAAGCTCAGCCCCCCCCGGCCAATACAAGGATGTTCCCGGGTTCTGTCAAGCCATAAGTATTCAGGAAATCAGAAAGAACAACTATATCCTGACACCGGGCCGGTACATTGACTTTAAACATGAACAAGAGGATGATGAGACGTTTGATGAGAAGATGAAATCTTTGACGGCAAGTTTGAAGGATCAAATGCGAAAAGCCAGTTCGCTTGATGAAACAATCAGAAACAATTTAGAGAAGATCGGGTATAAAATGTAAAGGAGGTCAACGCAATGAAGTATCAAATCAAAATAGAGAATGCTCCGGAAGCGAAGGGCACCATTGACCTTCAAAGGTTATCGGTAATTGCCGATGGCATCCGGAAAATATCTGAGGGAGCGCTTCAAATCAGGCTCCGGGGCTTCAGCCTGACCAAAGGCCGAAAAAAAGTATCCCTGCATGATGCGCTGAGGGTGTCTCTTTCGGGAATAAAGGAAGACAGTACTATTATTGAGCTAACGGCCGAGCAGTTTTCCAAAACCCTTGAACCATTCCAGACTGATATTTTCAGGTTTGAAGCGCAACAGGAATTGCCTGAACAGACGCCGGTTTCCCTGTTCATAAAATCATTTCAGGATGCCTTGAGCGATACCCCGGAATCAGATCTATTAGACAAACCGCTGTTGCAGGAATTAAGAAGTTTTAAAAAAGCGTTCATGAACGACAACGAGGTGTTTTTTATTTATAATCAGGGAAATTTACCCGAGCTTCGGTTAAGTAAACAGGAATTTGCAAAGATTAAACAGCTTGAAGAGGAGATACCCGAACCCGAACCGGTCCTTTTAAATGGAACAGTAGAAGAATTAAAATACAGCAAGCTGAAAGTCAGAATTAAGACGGAAGAAGGAATTGTAGATGGTTTTTTAGGAGACGGTTTTGATTCCGAGACCATAGCGCCCTTTTGGGGGAAAGAAATAAGCCTTACGGGTACTGCTCATTATAAACCGGGAGGTAAATCGGTTATAGAAATCGATCGTGTTTTCAAACCCTCTGAAGGGGATGCATTTTTTTCCAAAAAACCCAGATCCGAAACCGTGGAACAACAAATAGACCGGCAAATCCGTGAAGGGAAGAAAATGAATCCCCTGCCCGATATTGTAGGAAAATGGCCTGGGGATGAAACATTTGAGGAATTGCTTGAAATGCTGACCAAATGAGGCGCTTCGTTTTGGATACCAACGTGTTGCTGGCATATTACCGCGGCAACCTGCTTTTTACTGTCATTGCAGAGGACAACGGCTTGCACGATCCGGATGTAATCCTGATCATGCCTATTGCGGTGAAGGCGGAGATCCTTTCTATAGCCCTGCAAAACAATTGGGGAGAAAAGAAATACAGGTTACTAAGGAAAATGGTGGATCAGTCGTTTATTATTCACACCAACGATGAGATTGCAGATGCTTATGCAGAGATTGACGCTTATTCTCAGGGTCGGTTACCAGGGAACGCTCTTGGTTTGAGCGCCCGCAATATGGGGAAGAACGACCTATGGATTGCTGCTACTACCCGTGTAGTCAACGCCTCACTAATTACTACAGATGCCGATTTCGACCACCTCGACGGTACGTTCATAACGGTGAATAAATATCCCGTGAAGAGGAATTTGATACAATGATCGGAAACAGAAATAATTAATTGAATTATGACAGTCACAGAATTGATTCATCAGTTACAAAAAATGCCACAAGATGCATTGGTAGTGACTGAAGGGTACGAAACAGGCTTCGAACCCATTAAAAAAGTAGAGCTGTTGAAGGTTGAGGA
>JADHVQ010000060.1 GCA_016783905.1 Bacteroidales bacterium
AGGGCAGTGACTGTCCAGAATATCGCCGTCAGCAACGCAGCTATTTCGCCCCAGTGTGAATGCACCGTTTTGGTATGTGTTCAGTACCTTACTGCCTGAGCCAGTGTTGTGGGTCCATAATGGTTTTGGCGTGCCAAACCTGGAAGTTCAGCTCCGATTTTCCTTCATCCCGGTCGTAGTGTGCCCTTCCGATAACCTGACCTGTTACCAGAGCCTGACCGTTTGTCACCGACACTTCATCAAGGTTGGAATAGACAGTAAGGTAATCGCCATGACGCAACATCACAACTTTGTTCAGGTTGGGGATGGAGAGGACCTTGCTCACCACCCCATTGAAAACAGCCTTGACAGGGGCGTTTTGACTGACCATGATATCGATCCCGTTATTATTAACCTTGACATATTTCAGAACCGGATGCGTATGTTCCCCAAAGGTAGAGGTGACTACTCCCTGATCGGTCGGCCATGGGAGTCGCCCTTTATTGGCAGCGAAAGAGGAAGAGAGTCGCATCTCCGCAGCTCTGATACTGGCATCCCTGTTGGCATCCGCTGCACGGGCACGGGCATCTTCGGCCAGAATTCGTTCGATTTCTGCCTGAAGTTTCTGTAACGCCTTTTGTTTGGCACGCAAAGTGGCGAGGAGTTGTTTCTCTTTTTTGGAAAGATCCTGAATGGTTCTGTCTTTTCGTTGCTTCTCACTGTCCAGTTTCGACTTTTCTACCGACTCTGATTCAACCAGCTTCAGCTTTTCAACCCTGGCCCCTTCAAGCTCATGCATCTGCTTGCTCAGGGCAATCTGTGCTTCCCGGATACGCTCTGCCTGCTTGCGCCGGTAAGCGGTATACTGCTGATAATATTTCAGACGCTGATAAGCCTGGTTGAAATCTTTTGCTGAAAAAATAAAGAGCAGCCTGTTCTGAGCCTTTGTAATCTTGTGGGAATAATAGATCATCCGCGCATACTCATCTTTCAGGGCTTTGAGTTCGCGTGACCGTTTGTTGATCAGCATCTGATCCTCCCGGATCTTATGATTCACCTCTTCAATCTCCTGGCTAATTGTATTGATCAACGCTTCACGCTTCTTAATCTGGCTGTTGAGGAGTTGCAGATCATGTACCGATGTCTCTTTGCTCTTTTTGGTCTGATCCAATAACTTGGAGGTATACTCAATCTCACTCTCCAGTTTATTGCGGTTCTGATTCAGCTGTTCTTTGGTGGTTTGTCCGGATGTTACCAAAGCAAAGCTCAGAAAAAAAGTCACCAGTGACCCCATTATCAGGCGGACAGGAGATATTGCCTGCTGGTGCTTCATGACCGGATCCGGGTAAAAGAGGAGGGGATTGTAAAGGGAAATGTCATCGGTTCATCAATGTTGATCCTGGAAAACACCACATCTACAAAGATTTTATTCTCTGCGGAGATCTGGTAGGTCATCTCCCGGGGGAAAAGCTGACTTCCGATGGCTTCAAACGAAGAGTAGGAGGCATCGAGCTTAATGTTATCTTTCCGGATCTCCTTAACGTCAGCACGGGTGATCTTGAAGGTCTCCGGATCGAGCCAAATATTCTGGATGAAGACGTTTAATTCATCTTGATGCTTCCGGATGTATTTTTTCAATTTCCGACGGGAAGTAGCCGTTAGCTTGTATACATTCTTGTCGATGGTCGCTTTGAATTTTCCCTCTTCGTAAAAAGAGATATCATTGCCAATCAGAAAGGATTGGAGGATGTCGTATTCAATATTGGTATTCAGGAACTTGTTCAGATCGTACCAGTCTCCTATCAGATAGGTGTTATTGATCCTGTTGATGTATTTGATCGAATCCTGGGTAATCATCAGCCGCATTCCTTCCAGTCCCATCACCCTAAGAGAGAGCCATATCAGGGTGTCTTTTTGGATGCGGATCTGGCCTGAGAAAGCTTGTTTCTGATTCCCATTCCGGTAATCGGCAGAAAAGCGGGCACTGAACCAGGTAAATTGTAATTCGCGCTCCTTCAGTTTAGCAAACAAGTATTCCGGGCCCTCTTCCTTAATCGGCTTTTTGATAATACTGCGCTGCGTCTTACACGAAGCAAAGAGAAGAGCCCCGGTAAGCCCAATCAGGAATAGGTTGATAAAAAATGACTTTTGGTGCTTCATTATTCGATCCATTTCTTCTGGGTGATCTTCTCCTGCAGGAGTTCCGATCCATCCCCCTTCTCCAAAGCCTTCTTCCAGTAATCGATTGCCTCCTCCTTTCTCCCAAGGTTATAGAGCACATCACCGTAATGTTCCAACACTTCACCAGAGGCATTCTCCCTGTCTTCAAGGGATTTTCCTATCCATTCAAGGGCCTGATCAAACCGGCCAAGTTTGAACAGGATCCAACCATACGTGTCCTGGAAAGAGGAGTTATCGGGCTCCATATCCAGGGCTCGCATAGACATCTGTTCGGCTGTAGCCAGGTCCTTTCCGCGGAGGGCAAGGTAATAGCTGTAATTATTCAGAACATACGGATTATTATCTTTGATCTGCAGAGACTTTTCGTAAGCTTTGTCCGATTCTGTGGCCTGACCGAGGGCATGGTAGGTGTCACCCAGGTACATGTAGTATTGAGCCAGGAGTTCGTTGTTGTTGGCCACCATGGTGACTCCCCTGTTGAGTAGTTTCTCTGTCTCAGGATAATTTTTCAGCTGAAGCTCGGCCAGTGCGGTGAATAAATAGATTACGGGTTGTTCGGGATAGAGCTCGATGGCTCGATGTCCATATCTGCTAAGGTGCTTGTAATCGCTCATCAGAAGATCCATCCGCAACAACTCTTCCCACACAATATATTTGCTGCTGTCAAGGGCAATCACCTGCAGAAAAGCGTCCCGGGCCCTCTCAAACTGTTGGTCCTGGGAGAGAAGATCTCCATAGATCGAATATACCTTTGGATCTTCGGGATGCGTAAGGATCAATAGCTCCGATAACGCGAATGCTTCCTCTTTCAGGTCGGATACGATCTCATTGATAGTATAGAATGACAGGAGGATGTTGATCTTTGTATCCACATCCAGGTTGGGATTCCCAAATCCCAGCTGCAACTCTTCAAACACCTTGTTCCGATCTCCCATTTTTCGGTAATAATCGGCCAGGGTCATGTGGATATATGCGTTATCGGGGTCAATCTCCAGAACTTTGTTGTATAGTTCCAGCGCTTTCTCCTTTTTATCCCTCGACATATAATATTCGGCCAGTATGCTGTAATAATGGCTATCTTCAGGATAAGCGTCCATTAGCTTTCGCAGTTCTGCCTCTGCATTCTGGTATTCCTTGAGCTGGAGGTAGATCTGATGCTTCTGAAGAGAGATCTCTTCAGAAATCCCAATACGCTTTTCAATCTTGTCATAGATCTTGATCGCCTGCTGGTATTTCCCCAGCCCCATATACAGCGCTGCCAGCTGATAATAGTAATCCAGGTTATTGGGATTTGTAGCTACGATATCTTCGTAAATCTTTACTGTCTGATCATAATCCTGGGTAAGCTGGCAGGTTTCGGCAAGAAAGAGCTGGTACCAGATGTTCGTCTTATCCAGCTCGCAGGCCTTCTCAGCCAACGTTTTGGCTTCCGGATAATCCTTGTGTCCGGACAGGATCCTGGCGAGTTCAAAATAAGCCACCGGATCGGTTGGGTACCTGTCAATATATTTCCGGAACAAGCCTTCTGCATCTTTTACATTCCCGGTAATCAGCAGTTTTTTGGCGTCGATCAGGGCAGCTGGATTGCTGGTGGGCTTTTCTTTCTGTTGTTTGTCCAGCTCATTTTCATGCTGGGCCAGCACAGGAGAAAAAGTGAACCATCCCACCAGGAAGAAAAGAAGTAACGTATATTTTGTTAGTTGGAATTTGATCATTGGTTCATTCTTTCAGCTTGTTCCTGTGTGACCGAATCCTCCGGCTCCACGACCTGTTTCCATCAATTCGTTAACCTCCACCCATTCCGCTTTGGCATGGGTGGAAATAATCATCTGTGCGATCCTCTCTCCGTCCTTTATGATCACCTCCTCTGAAGAGAGATTGATCAAAATCACCATCACCTCTCCCCGGTAGTCTGCATCGATGGTGCCCGGTGTATTCAATACCGTAACTCCTTTTTTAATAGCGAGTCCGCTCCGGGGACGTACCTGGGCTTCATACCCTACCGGAAGCTCCATAAAAAGACCGGTAGGTACCAGGGCTCGTTCGAGAGGTTTCATGAGGATATCTTCATTCAGAAAAGCACGCAGATCCATACCTGCGGAAGTGGTTGTCTCATATGCCGGTAACGGATGATGGGATCTGTTTACGATCTTAACCTTCATAATCAGTTGAAAAGGGCAAAGTTAATAAAAAGCGGTATGACTCTATCCGGTTTTTCGGCGGATGGAAGCCCACCACGAAACCATATCTTTTCTTTCCACAAACGCGATAATAGCAAGGAAAAGTATTAAAAGAGAGGTGTTTATGAGAATCCCGGAAAGGGTGTGCTCGACGGCAAGAATCCTGCTGACAATGTAGATCGATGCAGCCAGGAGAGGAAATCCGATTAATTTCCTGAGATTATACCGGATGGGGTAATATTTCTGACCAATCAGATAACCAAGCACCATCATGGTTGAGTAACAGAAGAACGTTGCCCAGGCTGAACCCATGTAGCCATAGATCAGGTGGTCGGGAGAGCGGGGGATCCAGTATACATTGAGGCCCACAGAAACAATCGCCCCGGTAATGGTAATCAAAGCACCCCACATGGTTTTTCCGGTCAGCTTATACCAGATAGAGATATTGAAATAGACTCCCAGGAACAGTTTAGCCATCATCAGGATCGGTATGACATTGCGTGCACTCCGGAACTCCGAACCAATGAAATAGATAAACACATAATCCAGGTATAGCATGGTGACCAGGAAGATCAGCGATACAGAGATGACAAAGTAATCCATGACGCGGGCATAGACCTCTTTCGCATCCTTGTTTTTCATCTGGGCAAAGAAGAAGGGCTCTGCTGCAAAACGGTAAGCCTGAATAAACAGGACCATCAGTATGGCAATCTTATAGCAGGCACTATAAATACCCACCTGATCCTCCGCGATATCGGAAGGTAGCAGGTAACGAAGCAGCAGTCTGTCGAACGTTTCATTGACAATCCCTGCCATCCCTGCAATGAGCAATGGGAGTGCATAGATCAGCATCCGTCGCCAGAGAACGGGATCAAAAGCCCATTTTATTCGCACTATCTGAGGCAATAGCATAATCAGGGTGACCAGGCTGGCGATCAGGTTGGAAATGAAGATATACTCTATGGCCCAATCCGGGCGATAGAAGAGATCGATCAACTGACCGGCAAATGACTCTCCATGATGCTGGTAAATCCAGGGACACAACAATAGGAAGAAAAGGTTGAGGAACACGTTGGAAAGGATACTCACCGATTTGACAAGTGCAAACCTTCCCGGACGATTATCGGCCCTCAGTTTGGCAAAGGGAATCGCGGTGATGGCATCCAGAGCCAGGATCCAGGCAAACCAGATGATGAACACCGGGTATTGGGAGTAATCAATCCAGGTGGCAATGGTTGACGGAAAGAGGTTGGTCAGGATCAGAAACAGCGCACTGGTTAGCAGAATGGAAGTCAGTCCGGTACTGAAAACCATCTTTCTGTCGGGATGAGTCTCGCTGAAACGAAAAAAAGCCGTTTCCATTCCGTAGGTGAGGATGACCATCAGCAACGCCGAATAGGAGTAAAAAACATTGACCACACCATATTCTGCCGGGGTCAGGATCCCGTATGTATAGAGCGGAACCAGGAGGTAGTTGAGGAACCGGGTAAGGATGCTCGGGATGCCGTAGATGGCGGTTTGTCCGGCCAGGCGTTTGATGGGGTTCATACTGACAAATGTAACGAAACTATTGCGTTTTTATGATTTTTGAAAAATAGAACGCAGATGGATTAAATTGTATCTTTGACCTTATTCAATTGACCGGATGCCTAAGAATCATTATTACGTCGTCTGGATAGGAAAGCAACCAGGGATTTACACCGGTTGGGATGAATGTAAAAAGCAGGTGGAGGGTTATAACGGAGCGAAATACAAAGGGTTCCCGACAAAGGAACTGGCGGAAGCTGCTTTCCATGACGACCACGAAAAGTACCTGTCCAAAGAGCTGAATACTCCTAAAAAGATCGTTTGCGACAATCCACTGATCGGTGCCCCCATCTCCGACAGCATCTGTGTGGATGCCGCCTGCAGTGGGAATCCCGGGGTGATGGAATACCGGGGAGTGGATACAAAAACCGGTGCCCAGCTTTTCCGGCAGGGACCCTTTCCAGAAGGAACTGTCAACATCGGAGAGTTTCTTGCCATCGTTCATGCCCTGGCCTATCTCAGCCAGCGTAATTCCGACTGGCCCGTTTACTCTGACTCCCGGACCGCCATCGCCTGGGTGCGGAAAAAATCTGCCAACACCAAACTAGAGCGAACGGCGAACAGCGAACAGCTATTTGAACTGGTTCACCGGGCCGAAAACTGGCTACGCGATCATTCCTGGCCCAATAAAATCCTCAAATGGGAAACCGAGTACTGGGGTGAGATCCCGGCGGATTTCGGAAGGAAATAGCACCCCTAAATCGCCTGCTCAATGGTCATGATCTGGTTGCCGGTCTCCCGGTCAACTCCCAGCTCCTCTTTTTGACTCATGGTACTCTCCCCGATGGCCACCTGGGGAATGAATCCCAGCGTATCTCCATATTGATCCAACGGCTGCTGCGGATTCTGGATTCCCCAGTAGACCGGGGCCATGGCGCCTTTGGGAAACTTCATCCGGGGGTAACAGGGGGCGCTCTCTCCTACCAGGAACAAACCAATGTGGACCTGGGTTCCAACGGAGATACCTCCTGACTGTACTATGAAATGCCGGTTTTCAAATGGGAATATTTATGTTTCCCTGAAGCTACATGAAATGTCTGTTATTTCTATACAATTAATCGATGCAATGGGGGAAAAGATTGGAAAGGCTGCCGGGGCTTTTCCTGCTGGGAATCAGCAAATTGAAATCCCTGCCACCAATTTGAAAAACGGATTGTACCTGATCCGTTTATCCAGCAATAATCAACTCCTTCCCGCCGGGAAATGCATGGTAAGCAAATGAAGCCGGAATCCCTTCACCGTACCATCGGATAAAAAGCATCCGGGATGTGGCTTATGGTCACCCTCTCCCCCTGCACAAGGATTGAGACAACATCAAACCGGACCTCAATATCCCTGCGTTTCCACCTGACATACGCGTTCGCCGAACGGATTATAGCCCGCTGTTTCTCCCGCGTTACCGCCATTTCCGGATCTCCCAGCGTGTTGGATTGGCGGGTCTTCACTTCTACCACCACCAGTATATCGCCATCCTTTGCGATCAGATCCAGTTCGTTACGATGGAATCGCCAGTTGGTCTCCAGGATTTTATATCCCTTCTCTTTCAGATATTGGGCGGCGAGCTCTTCTCCCATTTTCCCTAATTCATGGTTCGCTGCCATATTCGTATATTATATGGTGATGTGGTGCCATAGTGCAGTGGTGCAGATAATAAAAGCGAAGTAGCGAGGTAGCGAAATAGCGAAATTTGAATCCAGGATCCAGGATCCAGGATCCAGCATCAATGGGTGCCGAAGTGTTTTAGTCAAACAAAAGCGATATCTCCTCATCTACGATGAATTTCACTTTTCTTCCCAGAAAGAGTGCGACATTCTTTTTATCGTGACCGGATGGAAAGTCAAAACAAACCGGGTATTCATAATCCTTAACAGCGTCCTGGATAATCTCCTGTGCGCCTTTCCCAAATGGTACTTCGTTGTCTTTCATCTCAGTCAAACCTCCCACGATCAATCCCTTCAGCTCTTTCAGTTTGCCACTTCGCTTCAGGTTCATCATCATCCGGTCGAGGTGGTAGAGGTACTCTTCTACATCTTCAAGCAGCAGGATTTTCCCTTTTGTATCAATATCCGAAGGAGTTCCAGACAAGCTGTAAAGAATGGAGAGATTACCACCCACCAGTTCACCCTCTGTTAATCCGGTTCGATCCCAAAAGGTTATATGTTTGGAGTAAGAAATTTTTTCACCGAACAGTGCTTTTCTCAGAGATTCCTGAGATATCTCACTGATATCCTGTTCTTTGATATTATATGGCATGGTTGCATGAAGGGTCTGGATTCCCAGATGCCGGTGAATATGGGAATGAAGCACCGTGCAATCACTGTAACCAACGATCCACTTGGGATGCTGAGCGAAACGTTTAAAATCCAGCCTGTCGATGATCCTTGCTGCTCCATACCCTCCACGTGAGGCGATCACCGCCCGGATGGAAGGATCGTCGAGCATCTGCTGGAGGTCCTGTCCCCGTTGCTCATCTGTACCGCTGAATTGGTGATGTTTCCCAAAAACATGTGTTCCGAGCACAACCTCCAGGTCCCATTTCTGCAATAGTTTCATCGTGGGAAATACCTCTTCAAACGAAATGCTCCGGGCGGGGGAAACAATAGCAACTTTATCGCCTTTCCTTAGAAATGGAGGTTGGATCATGGTGGGATAATTAGGATGATCCAACAAAGTTACGAAAGCTGTAAATACTTGCTGACCCTGGAGATATTTTCCGGTGTGCCAAGCAGGTAGAGGACATCATCACGCCGGATTTCCGTGTTTGCCTCAATGTGTGTTATGTATCTTTGTCCGCGCTGAATGGCCAGGAGGGTAATACAGAACTCTTTCCGGAGTCCTGAATCCTGGACTCTCTTCCCGACAATGCGGTTGTCATCGCACTGCACCTGCACGGAGTAGATCCGGATGTGTGGCACATCCAGATGCAACGACCCTTTTTTAAGCGATCCCCCCATGCCACGTAGGATCTCGTAATTATCGGCCCGGATAGAGTTGATGTATGTCTCGATTTCGTGTTCTGGGACCAGGTATTTGTGTAATACCCTTGCAAAGATTTCAATCGAGGTTTCAAACTCCTCCGGAATTACCTCATCCGCTCCCAGACGAAGGTTCCCGTCAATCTCTTTCAAATTCCTCGTCCGTACAATGATATAAACCGTATCTGATAGTTCCCTGATCTTGGATACGATCAGCCTCGTGGCATCCGGATCGGAGATCGCTATAACTACCACCCGGGCTGCATAGGCATGTATATATTTCAGGATCACCTCCTGTGTGGCATCCCCGAACACCACTGATTCGTTGCTTAACTGAGCCTCTTTCAGCGCTTCGTGATCCTGTTCCACCACAATGTATGGGATGTTGGCTCCACGGGCTGCTTGCGCCACGTTCTTGCCATTGATGCCATATCCGATGATGACCAGATGATCCTCCATCTCCTCCGGAAGACGGTGTGATTGTGCCTTTACCTTCTGGAAAGAATCCAACCTTCGTTTTACCTGCTGGGAGAGCGGAAGCTTCAGGAGAAAATCGGTAATCTTCGGCGACCAGGTTATGATAAATGGGGTGGCTCCCATCGACATGATCGAAACAGCCAGAAAATACTGGTAATTTTCACGCGACAACAATCCTTCGGCTATGCCGGTCGCTGAAAGAATAAAGGCAAACTCACCCACCTGGAAGAGGGTCAATGCCGACAATAAAACCACCCTCAGCGGGTAGCGTAAAATGATCACCACGATCATGATGATCAGCATCTTGGCAATCAGCGTGACGATCGCCAGAAAATGGATGTACAGGATCTCCTGAAAGAAAAAACGCAGGTCAAGCAACATGCCAATGGAGACGAAGAAAAAGCTGATGAAAATTTCACGAAACGGATGAATATTCGCTGTAGCCTGATGACTGTAAGGGGATTCGGAGATAATCAGGCCGGCAAAAAAAGCGCCCAGCGCCAGCGATAATCCCAGGGAATTTGTCAGCCAGGCGGTTGCAAAACAGAGTACAATGATGGTCAGCAGAAACAGTTCGTTGTTCTTCGTCCGGATCACCAGGTCGAGCAACCTTGGCACAAGGTAACGGGCAAGGAGGAAGAGGATCACAATGATGGCTACAAATTTCCCCACTAGGATCAACAGGGTCATCAACAGGTTTGGGGAGTTGCCGGCCAGTATCGGAGTAATTAGTATCAGTGGTACGACCATGATATCCTGAAATATCAGGATGCCAACGGCCACCCTTCCCTGGGGTGAGGTGATCTCGCCCCGCTCCTGGAGAAGTTTCAGGACAATCGCCGTACTGCTCAGGGAGAATAAAAATCCCATGAAAACAGCCTTCTGAAAGGG
Source organism: Bacteroidales bacterium (assembly GCA_016783905.1). Taxonomy (GTDB): domain Bacteria; phylum Bacteroidota; class Bacteroidia; order Bacteroidales; family FEN-979; genus QYOJ01. The sequence goes on from JADHVQ010000060.1 coordinate 10,271, forward strand.
CAATCCGAACCCAAAGCTGATGAGTGCGATGATCCCGATGGTGAGAATAACCTGTAAAAAACCTCCCAGAAACACCGTTCGTTTGATGGACATCAATCCTTTGATCGAGAATTCGATTCCAATGACAAACAAAAGAAAGATCACCCCGATCTCAGCCATCAGCTCTACCTCATGGGAAGCCTTGATCAGGCTCAGGCCATATGGACCGATGATGATACCGGTAAGTAAAAAACCCAGGATGGATGGGATCTTAAACCGGTGAAACAGCAGGATGATCAGGACCGAAAGCCCCAGGATGATGACGATGTCTTTGAGGATGGGGAAGTCCATAATTCCTTATTAGCATGAACTTACGCGAAAATACAAAAAAGTAACCATGATGATCGCCCAGATGAGGATCAGATCAAACATTCTTCCGGCCTTGGTATCTGTACCAAAGATGACGACCAGAAGTTTTTTCCGGAATTGGTTGCGTTTTGTTGACATATCCAGAGGTTTTCAGGAAATCAGGTTCCCATGGTTTAACCTCTAAAGATATAAAAACAGCCGAATTCCAATAATTCTTATCTTTGCCCCTCTTCCCAACGAACAGTTATGAAAGCAGGAGAAAAGAGTTACAAGCGCTATACGGTCACCTCGGCACTCCCTTACGCCAACGGACCGCTTCATATCGGACACCTGGCCGGAGTCTATGTGCCCGCCGATATTTACGTGCGTTTCCTGCGAATGAACAACGAAGATGTGATCTTCATCGGGGGATCGGATGAACACGGGGTCCCCATTACCATCAAAGCAAGACAACAGGGTGTTTCGCCGCAGGAAATCGTGGATAAATACCATGAGATTATAAAACAATCATTTGAGGAATTCGGGATCTCATTTGACATTTACTCCCGCACCTCCAATAAAATCCATCACGAAACCGCAGCTGAATTCTTCCGGAAGATGTATGATGCCGGACAGTTCATTGAAAAAACTTCCGAACAGTATTACGATGAAGAGACAGGCCATTTCCTCGCCGATCGTTACATCACCGGGACCTGTCCGGTTTGCGGATTCGAAAAAGCGTATGGAGACCAGTGTGAAAAGTGTGGATCTTCCCTGAATGCCACCGACCTGATCAACCCGAAATCGGTGCTGAGCGGCAATATCCCGGTAATGAAGGAGACAAAACACTGGTACCTACCACTTGATCAGTATGAACCATGGTTACGGGAATGGATCCTGGAAGGCCATAAAGAAGACTGGAAAACCAACGTATATGGCCAGTGCAAATCCTGGATCGACCATGGCCTGCAGCCCAGGGCAGTTACCCGCGACCTCGACTGGGGCGTGCAGGTCCCGGTGGAAGGCGCTGACGGGAAGGTGCTCTATGTGTGGTTCGATGCTCCGATCGGCTACATTTCCGCTACCAAAGAGCTGACCCCCGACTGGGAAAAATACTGGAAAGACCCGGAGACCAGGTTAATCCATTTCATCGGAAAAGATAACATCGTTTTCCACTGCATCATCTTCCCGGCGATGCTGAAAGGAGAGGGGACCTATATCGTTCCTGAAAATGTGCCCGCGTTCGAGTTTATGAACCTCGAAAACGACAAGATCTCCACTTCGCGCAATTGGGCTGTTTGGCTGCATGAATACCTGAAGGAGTTTCCAGGGAAACAGGATGTACTCCGGTATGTACTAACAGCCAATGCCCCGGAGACCAAAGACAACGACTTCACCTGGAAAGACTTCCAGGCCAAGAACAACAACGAGCTGGTTGCCATCTTCGGCAACTTCGTGAACCGCACCATGGTACTTACTGAGAAATATTTCAACGGCGTGGCGCCTCCACAGGGATCGCTGGATGATCTCGACCGGGCCACCCTGAGAGAGATGAAACAAATCCCCGGACGCATCGCTGACAGCCTGCATCACTTCCGGTTCCGGGAGGGATTGGCCGGCATGATGAACCTGGCCCGTTTGGGCAATAAATACCTGACCGACAGTGAGCCATGGAAACTTTTTACCATCGATCCCGGGAGGGTGGGAACTGTTTTGAATATCTCCCTGCAGATCTGTGCCCAGTTATCCATCGTCGCCCAACCTTTCCTCCCGTTCTCATGTGCGAAGATCCGGCAAATGCTCAACATCCCCGAATATAAATGGCAGGATGCCACCCTGCTCAACTGGCTCACAGCCGGCCACCAACTGAACAAACCGGAGCTCCTCTTCCAGAAGATCGACGATAAAACGGTTGAAGCACAGATTCTGAAATTGCATGCAACACGGGACGTACAGCCGCCATTCATGGCGGCTCCATCCGATGAGCCGCGATTAATCGCGGCTCTACCGGAAATTAATTACGACGATTTCTCCAAACTGGACATCCGTGCCGGTACCATCCTCGAAGCGGAAGTGGTTCCCAACGCCGACAAACTGTTGAAACTGAAGGTCGATACCGGGTTCGATCAGCGGATCGTCGTTGCCGGGATCGCTCAATCCTTCAAACCGGAGGAGATCATCGGCAAACGGGTCTCCATCCTGGTGAACCTGGCTCCCCTTAAGCTCCGTGGCATCGAATCCCAGGGGATGATCCTGATGGCGGAAAACCCGGATGGAACCCTCTTTTTCATCACTCCGGACGAAGGAGCAGTCAACGGAGCAACGGTGAAATAAGTCAAAGATGATGATGGTTAATCCATCTATTCAGCCGGGGATTCTTCTGCCAGGTACATCCCCATCCCCACGATGTAAGGTTTACCATCTATGACAACCATCTTGATATAGGATGATTTGGCGGATGGAACAGTATCGCCCGGCTTCGGCCACATGTAGTCAACCCACCCGGCTCCCTGATCATTCGCCACCTGCATGAACTCCTGGAAGAGAAATTTTCCATTGGAATCCTGATATTCATAAACATTCGTGCCTTCCAGGTCAGGGAAAGGAGGATCTACAACCAGAATGTACGCTGTATCCATGACGAAGATATAGGTGCCCTTGAACAGGAAAGGACCGGATTTTTCTCTCATGCTGACAAAAGCGACATAATCTCCTTCTGCAATCATCATGTCAATGGCTTCATCAACAGCCTCCATGGCAAATTCCTTTTCCATCTCAATATCATATGCCCCACAACCTACAACATACTCGCTGCCATCCGGAGCTGTAGCCAACTCGACATAGGTCGACTTCCAGGTAGGAATTTCTTCCCCTTGTTTCTTCCACAGATAGTGGGTCCATCCTCCCTGTTTTTCGCTTTTGGCTTTTTTAATAAACCATTTCATGATCGGCTTCCCGTTGTCATCCTGCAGATCCATCATGTCAACTCCCACCAGGTCAGGATTTGGATGAACGGTAAATTTTCCGTCCATGTCTGCAACAAAAATGTAGGTATCTCCCGATCTCCATTTACTTCCACTTTTTTCAAGATCCGGAAATACTGCAGCTCCATTTTCCTGAATCAGGTTGACTGCATCGGTTACCAGTGTTATAACTTCTTCTTTTGTCAGCTCTTTCTGCTTCACTGGCTCACAGGAGATCATGGCCGCAATAAAAAGCAAAAGAAGAGTCCCGGTCAGAATGGATAATCCTTTTCGTCCCGAAAAACATTTCAGGCTCTGTGCAAACTTTTTCATACGACTGTTTTTTTGGTTGATACTCGGAAATAAATTACTCTTCATACAAAAATAAAAAAATATGTTAATCCGTTTTCCGGTATTTGTCGTTCTTCCAATTTTGTATAATCTTCGCTAGGAATATTATTTCCTTTTATTGCGCGGTATCTATCCCGATACCAACCTGCTGGATATCTGGCCGGCAGAAGGTCCTCTCCTGATCAGTGGCCTTCATGTCACCAACCTGATGGCCGTTTCAATCCTGGTTGTTATTGCAGGAGGATTCCTCGGATCCTCCCTGGGAAGCCGCCTTTTTCCTGCCCGTGTGGTTAAATACACGCTGGTAGCTGTGCTTCTCTTTGCGAGCTTTAAACTCCTGATGACCTGAAGTTCAAAACACCCGATATCAATTTCCACAAAAAATGTATATTTTAATCACTTCCTCAAACATTCCAGCAGCCGGATATTGTTTTCGTGCCTGCCGAGACTGATGCGAAGAGAACGGTTGTCGCCGAAGGCTTCCATTTTTCTGACCACCATTTTGTTTGCAAACAGGGTGTCGTGCATCAGGTCCCGTTCAGCGGTGGTGGGGAAGGAAATAAATAGAAAATTGCCCTGCGACGGAATGACATGGTATCCCAGCGCGGTAAGTCCATTAAAAAGAAGCTCTCTGTCCTGGGCATTTTTGCGGGCACTTTCCCGGATGTGTTCCTTGTCGTCAAGGGCAGCCAGTGCAGCAATATTGGCAATGGACCCTACCACAAAAGGCAGTCGGTTCTTCTCCAGCTCTTCAATAACCGGGTGTCTGGCAATACCATATCCAATCCTCAGGCCGGCCAGTCCGTAAATCTTTGAGAAGGAGTGGAGAATTATTACGTTGGGGTGCTTCCTGTATAGCTGAATGGAATCGGGATACAGCGGATGATCCACATATTCATGATAGGCATCGTCAAGCACAACAATGGTCTGGGGAGGGATCCCGGAGAGAAATTCCGTAATTTCATCGTGCGTGAAGATGGTTCCGGTGGGATTGTTGGGATTGGCCAGAAAGATCAGCCGGGTTTTTTTATCACAACATTGGGCCACATGTTCAAGGCTGACGGAATAATCAACCATAGGCGCCAGCCGGCATTCCCTGTTATAGATGGCTGCACAAAGCTTATAGGCAACAAAGGTTATTTCGGGTACCACCATGTTCTCCCCGTGGGAAAGCATCCGTTTTACAAGGTAGTCAATGATGGCGCCCGATCCGTTGGAAACGATGATCTCTTCGGGAGTCACCTCATGTTTGGCTGCCAGCTTCTCTTTTAATTCGGTCAACACCACTTCAGGATAGAAAGATACC
>JADHVQ010000008.1 GCA_016783905.1 Bacteroidales bacterium
TGGAAGGGGAAGTAAAGGTTTTTTACGGGACGTATAATACCTTTGGCGGATTTGTGAAGCTTGGCGGCAGCCTGTTCAGTCAGGATCGCGGGCTCTATTACAACCTCTCTCTATTTTACCGGCAAGGGGATGGCTATATCACAGAACCTGCCGCCACCCGGGATAATCTCGACACAAACAGGTACCTGAAGGAGGGTTCAGTATCAGGGAAGGTTGGATATCAATTCAATGCCAGAAACCGGTTGGAACTTGAGTATAACTATTACGATGATATCCGGGGCGACGGAACAAAGATCTATGAGCCCCTGGGCAGCTACAACCGGTACCCGACCCATTTCGTCAGGTTGTCGACCCAAAACGGATGGGGGAAATACAGCCTGCTTGTAAATGGCTTCTATCAGCATGAGAATTATCTCCGGCAAAATGAGTCCAAAAGCACCAAGCGAAGCGGGAAATACACCCTCTATGAGACCGACAGTAAACGGATTGATTACGGCCTCTGGGTCAACCTGACCAACCAGTTCCTTTCCACCCAGGCCATTACCGTGGGCATGGACCTGAAGCAGGGCAGCGTAGATGCTTCTGACACCTATTATACCTCATCCGATATCCTGACTAACAGAGGGAAAATGTCCTTCTTTGCCCTGTTCTCAGAATATAAACTGAACCTGTTTCAGCAGAAGATGAGCGTGATAGCTGGCTTTCGCTGGGATATTGCCTGGTTCTCAGATGGCTCTTTTACCATTGAATATCCAAGTAGCCTTTCTGGATTCATGACCAGCTATCCGTCTGACTTCTCCGATGAGACGTGGAACGCCATCAGTCCGAAACTGGGCATCCGGTATAACTTCACACCCTGGCAAAGCATCTACCTCTCCTATGCGCATGGATTCCGTCCGCCCATCCTCAATGATATGTGTAAAAACGGGAACATCAGCAAGGGATTCAAGATGGCCAACCCGAAGCTGAAGCCTGAAGCGATGGATAATATTGAAGCCGGGGCGACTGTCATCCTCCTGAAACGGCTGACCCTGGAACCTTCAGGATACCTTTCGTTTGGGAGAGATTTCCAGTATTTTGTAACTAATGGCGACAGTGTGTATACCGGCGGAGACAATCTTAAACCGGTCATGCAGAGGGAAAATATCAGCAGGGTAAGGATCCTGGGCGCCGAGGTAACAGCAACCCTTCCAATCATCAGCAACCTCACGTTTCTGGCAAACTACTCCTTTAATGATTCCAGGATTACAAAGTTTGATACGACAAAGAATCCCGGGAAAGACCTTACCGGAAAGTTCCTCATGGAGGTTCCCAGAAACCAGGCTTTCGCCGGTGTGATTTTTTCACCGCGCCGGCTAAGTACCTCCTTGACATTCAGGTACGTAGGACGACAATGGATCGATGACGAGAACACGGCACAATCTCCCGGCTATTTTACAATTGACATGAAAGCATCCTATACCTTTTTCAACAAGCTGACAACCGGTATTACGGTTCAGGATCTTTTAAACAGGCAGTGGACCGACAGCAAAGGGCAACTGAGTCCGGGCCGTTACATCCTGTTGAATCTTTCATATCATTTCATCACCAACTAACTGATATAAATCAAAAACACTTAAAACATCCACATTATGAAACAGATTTTTACAATTGTTTTCCTCTTTTTTTTATGCATGAGTGCATCACAAAGCCAGGTATTACTTGCTCAGTGGACTTTCCCCACGGGCAATCCCGGGGATAGCATCGCTGATGGAGGCATTGCTGCCAACCTTAACAAAGCCATCCATACGGAAGGCGGTACCAGCGCCATAGATTTTTCCAAAAACGGATTCACCACCAAAGCGGCTCAGGCCACAGAGTGGAACGACGGTGCTGACCTGAAGTGCTGGATTGTGGAGATCACAACAACCAATTACCACCACCTTACGATCAGCTCCAAACAACAGTCGGGAGGAAACAATCCGGGCCCACGCGACTGGAAGGTGCAGTACCGGCCCGCGGTTGCCAGCTTCTGGACCGATGTGCCGAACACCACCCTGGAGGTACAGAACGACTGGACGACAGGAGTTCTCGACTCCATTGAACTGCCGGAGGAGTGTAAAAACCAGTCTTCCCTGTTTATACGCTGGGTGATGACAAGCAATACCAACTCGAGCGGAGATCCTGTTGCAGCAACAGGCATCAACAAGATCGACGACATCATCTTCACCGGAAAACTGATCAATACGGCTATTCCAGATACGGGTAACATCCACCTGGTTACTCTCTACCCAAATCCGTGCAACACTCGTTTTTCCATTAAATCGGACTCCGAAATCTCCCGGTTATCCATCATAGATGCCAGGGGCAGGGTTGTTATGACCTCTTCCCTTCAGGGCAAGGAGGTCTCTCTGGATGTAACCGATCTTCCGTCCGGAGTTTACTGGGTGAGGATTTCAACCTTGCATTCCAAACAACCTATCACCCGAAAGCTATTGGTTCAATAGACTATTTTCGTTAACTTCGTGACATGAAAGCGATGGTCCTCAATGCCGTTACGGATTTGAAGGAGAATGTGAGGCCACTCACGCTGGTCAGCATTCCGGATCCTGTCCCGGTGCAAGGGGAAGTGCTCATCCGGGTCTCCACCTGTGGCGTTTGCCATACCGAACTGGATGAGATCGAAGGGCGGACTCCTCCCTCACGGTTCCCCATGGTACTGGGTCACCAGGTCGTAGGACGGATCGAGATGCTGGGACCAGGTGTAACAAAACACCACCCTGGCGACCGTGTAGGGATAGCCTGGATCTACTCTGCCTGCGGAAAATGTCGGTATTGCAGGGAGGGTAACGAAAATCTCTGTCCTGATTTCAAAGCCACCGGCCGGGATGTATTTGGCGGGTATGCTGAATACATGACAGTGCATGAGGATTATGCTTTTCCTATTCCGGAGGTATTCACCGACGAAGAGGCTGCCCCATTACTTTGTGCCGGGGCGATCGGGTACCGGTCGATCCGGTTGGCAGGACTTTTCGGACTGGATCCGGAAGTCCGGATCCCGGATCCCGGATCCCGCTGCTTCACTCCGTTCGCAGTGACAATGATGCCGGATAACTCTTTCAATCGTAAATCGGACATCGTAAATCATAAATTGCACCTGGGTCTTACCGGTTTTGGCGCCTCTGCCCACCTGGCCCTGAAGATGATCCGGCATCTTTGGCCGGAGATGAAGGTTTACGTATTTGCACGGAACCAATCCGAACGGGAATTTGCTTTGGAGCTGGGAGCTGCATGGGCCGGTGATACCACCGACGCACCACCCGAAAAGCTGGATGCCATCATCGACACCACTCCGGTATGGAAGCCCGTGGTGGAAGCCCTGAAATACCTCAAACCCGGAGGCCGTCTGGTGATCAATGCCATCCGGAAGGAGGAGATCGACAAAGAGTACCTGTTGCATCTCCACTATCCGGAACATCTCTGGATGGAAAAAGAGATCAAGAGTGTGGCCAACGTTGCCGGATCCGATGTCAGGGAGTTCCTGAAACTGGCTGCCGAGATCCCCATCAAACCCGAGGTGCAGCTCTATCCCCTGGAGGATGCAAACATCGCGCTGCTGGAGCTGAAACAACAGAAGATCCGTGGGGCAAAGGTTCTGAAGATTTAATCCTTATTTTTATTCAGTTTGCCTTTGCATAAAATTTCGGAAAATCATCAACCAGGAATAATGAAAGAAAAAGAGGAATAAAAAAAATTACAAACGCATGCATCTTTCCTGATACCCAATTACTTTTCGGGTCAGCCATGAGAAGAGGAATCCCAACCCAATACCTACGATGATCGCTACCAGGATATCCCCCGGATAATGGACCCCGAGATAAATGCGGGAATAGGCCATGATAGAGGCCCAGATAAGTAAAACAGGAATCAGCCACCGGTACCGGCGGCGGAACAGGAGGATCAGGAAGATGGCGATGGCAAAGTTGGTGGATGCATGGGCAGAATAGAAACCATACTGTCCGCCCCTGTAATCATCTACCGTATGAACCACCTGTTCGATCTCCGGCTCATATGTCGGTCGGAGGCGCTTGGTCCCGTATTTCGACAGGTTGGCCAGTTGGTCGGAGGCCGTGATCATCAGGGCAACCGCAATGACGATGGTGATGGTCTTCCATCTGAACTCACGGATGATCAAGAAAAAGACAAGCAGGTAAAGTGGCAACCAGATGATTGGTTTGGTCGCATAGTAGAAGAACTGGTCAAAAAAGGGGCTGTGCAGTCCGTTCAGGGCCAGGAAGAGGGATTGATCAAGGTGAAGCAATGATTCCATCATGTTTACTGCAGATTACACCGTTTTATTTAACTCCTCCCATAACATTCCTTTGAGCTTCTCCAGGCCGGTCTTTTTGTGTGAGGAGATGAGCACACAGGGGAGATCCGGTAACTCCTTCTTCAGTTCACGGGTGATCTCTTCATCGGCCAGATCGGTTTTCGTCACTGCCAGTACACGAGGTTTATCAAGCAATTCCGGATTGTAGCGTCGAAGTTCATTCAGCAGGATCCGGTACTCTTCACGGATATCGTCGCAATCCACCGGGATCATAAACAACAGCAAGGAGTTCCGTTCGATGTGTCGGAGAAACCTCAGTCCGATCCCTTTTCCTTCATGGGCCCCTTCAATGATCCCCGGAATATCAGCCATGACGAAGGATCTATTTTCATGATAACTGACAATCCCCAGGTTCGGGACAAGGGTGGTAAAGGGGTAATCGGCGATTTGTGGTTTGGCAGCAGAGATGACCGAGAGGAGTGTCGACTTCCCCGCATTGGGAAAGCCTACCAATCCCACATCAGCCAGCAGCTTTAATTCAAGGATGAACCATCCCTCCTGGCCGGGCTCTCCTGGCTGTGCATATTTAGGGGACCTGTTCGTGGAGGATTTGAAGTGATCGTTGCCCAGGCCACCCTTCCCTCCCGGCACCAATACCAGGGTCTCTTCATCTTCGGTGACCTCACAGAGGAATTCTCCTGTTTCGGCATTACGGGCTACTGTCCCCAGGGGGACTTCAATGATCACATTCTTACCATTAGCGCCTGTTTTTAAGCTTCGCATGCCGGGCACCCCATGACCGGCTTTGAGATGCCTGGTAAACTTCAGATGGAGGAGTGTCCAGAGCTGCTTGTTCCCTTTTAACATGATGTCCCCTCCTCTGCCGCCATCACCGCCATCAGGGCCTCCGCGCGGATTGTTCCGGGTCCGCAGAAAATGGGCCGAGCCCGCCCCTCCTTTTCCGGATGCACAGAAAACCTTTACATAGTCGACAAAATTGGATTCTGACATGCTTAATACCGGTTGTCAATCACACCACAGAGGGAGGCAAAGACATCCTCAATGGTCCCCATACCGGGCACCTCGATAAAAATATCCTGTTTCCTGTAATAGTCGATCAGAGGTTCAGTGTGTTTCAGGTAGACAACCAGGCGATTCCTGATCACATCCGCAGTATCGTCCGTCCGGCCCTGCTCAAGTGCCCTATTCACCAACCGGCTAAGCAGTTCATCCTCAGGAACCTCCAGTGAGATCACCTTCGTCACTTTCCAACTCCTGCGATCCATCATTTCGTCCAGCGCTTCAGCCTGCCTGAGCGTTCGGGGGAAACCATCGAAGATAAACCCATTCGCCCCATTGTGTTTATCGCAGGTGCTCTCCAGGATCTCGATCAGAAGCTCATCCGGGACCAATTCCCCACTGGCTATGATATCCTTGACCTTCAGGCCAAGTTCCGTTTCCAGCTTGATCTCAGCTCGTAAAATATCCCCGGTGGAAATATGTACCAGGTTGTAATGTTTCGCCACTTTTGCGGCCTGGGTCCCTTTTCCCACACCGGGAGGACCAAAAAAGATCAGGTTCAACATAGTTTTATATTTCGCATTTCGCTGTCTCACCATCTCACCATCTCACCATTTAGTTCTCAAGTTTATAAATCTCCGGAAGATTTCGTCCATACCCATCGTAATCCAACCCGTAACCCACCACAAATGCATTCGGGATCTCCATGCCCAGGTAGTCTATTTTAAACGATTTCAGGAAGGCTTCCGGTTTCAGGCAGAAACAGGCCAGCTTTACCGATGCCGGTCTGTATTTACCTATATCTTTCAGCAAATGATCCATGGTAATCCCTGAATCTACAATGTCTTCCACCACAACTACATGGCGGCCCCGGAGCTCTTCATTCAGCCCGATCAGCTCTTTTACCTCTTCTGAAGAGTGGGTGCCGACGTAGGAAGCATATTTCACGAACGAGATCTGACAGGGGATCATCAATCTCCTGATCAGATCAGCGGCAAATACAAAAGCGCCGTTCAGGACTCCGAGCAGCAAGGGGTTTTTACCGGCATAGTCTGCATTTAACCGGTCGGCGATCTGCTGAACCACCTGATCTATCTGCTCTCTGGAGATGAACCTCCGAAAGACTTTATCCTTTACCTCTACAAACTCCATCAACTGTTTATCGAGCTTCTTTCACAAAATAAAGAAGAAAATCTTAATTTCGTGTATTCAAACTGAAAATAGTTCCTCATGAAACCTATTGTTAGCATCATCATGGGCAGTACATCCGACCTTCCGGTGATGGAAGCAGCTGCCAAATTCCTGAACGACATGCAGATCCCTTTTGAGATCAACGCTTTGTCGGCCCATCGTACACCGGAAAAGGTCGAAGAATTTGCCAAAGGGGCCCAATCGCGCGGTATCAACGTAATCATTGCCGCAGCCGGAATGGCAGCTCACCTCCCCGGCGTGATCGCTTCCATGACTACCCTCCCGGTGATTGGCGTCCCCATCAAAGTTTCCCTCGACGGACTGGATGCCCTTCTAGCCATCGTGCAGATGCCTCCTGGCATTCCTGTCGCAACTGTGGGGATTAACGCTGCTCAGAATGCCGCCATCCTGGCAGTGGAGATGCTGGCCCTTTCCGATGAAAGAATCCATAAGAAGATGTTGAATTTCAAGGAAGATCTCAAAAACAAGATTGTCAAGGCGAATGAAGAGCTGGCCGGGATTAAATTTGATTTCAAGGTGGATTGATTCGTTTTCTGATGATCATCAACCCATCCCGGAACGGAAGAAGTAAATTCTCCACCCGCTCATCCTGCTGAACAAATGTATTGAACTCCACAATTCCCCGGGTTTCCTTATCCCATTTTTCTGATGGATCCAGCACTTTTCCGTCCCACAACACATTATCGGCCAGGATAAATCCCCCCCTACGAACCCGGGGCATGACCAGGTTGTAATAATCGAGATAGCGGGATTTGTCGGCATCGATGTAGACCAGGTCCCACGTCTCATCCAGGGTGGGGATAATCTCCATCGCATCCCCGATATGCAACACCACCGAATCCGCCAGGGAAGCTTCGTCCAGGTATTTGCGTATGGTGGGGTCAATCCCGCCGCCAGGCAAATCGCCGAGTACCCCGTAAATGTCCCGATCTCCAGGATCCGCTTTGGGCGGATCATCCGGCTGATCATCTGCAGCAGCATTCCCTGCATAGGACCGGCCAGCATCTGGGGATGAGTCTGGGTCAGATGGGTTTCGCGGTTGATTTTAAAGAGGATCCCTGATTCCGGGGTTGTGTATTGTTGAGTATATTCTAACAGATTCTTATCCATTTTTCATAGATTTAATGAGGCAAGTTATTGAATTTTTACGGGCTTGATCCGATAGAAAATGTATCTTTGTTTTATCTTAATTGGCTCCATATGAAACGATTTATCATTACTCTGCTTTGCCTGACTACCATTGGATCCGCATGGGCTCAGGGGGTCTCCTTTGATGACCTTTCCCGTGCATCACAGCACTTGATGAAACAGAAAAACCCGGAAGCGGTGCTTCGGGGAACGGATGCACTGGTGTCCGGTGAAAACCGCCCTGTGGGGTATATCTTCCGGTTTGCGCCAACCGGGTTCATCATTGCTTCTACTTCGGAATGGGCCCGTCCGGTTTACGGGTACTCATTTACCAACGACTTCAATCTGTCGGACCAAGAGTGGAGAAAGATCAAAGCCATCTTTTCCCGGGATCTGCACCAGCGGATCCAGCAGGCCGGCCTGCTTCCGGCATCCACAAAACGGGCTATCACAAGGGAATGGGAGCAATTTCTCTTCGGGCGGTTGCTGATGAGTCCTTTTCAGCAGTGGCCTCCTGAAGGAAGTACGCCCACCGGCGGCTGGGTGATCACTAACTGGACGCAATCGGCCCCCTACAACAGCATGTGCCCGATGGACCTCAACGCCGGAGCCCGCAGTGTGGTGGGTTGTCCGGCCACCGCCATGGGTCAGATCGTCAATTACCACGAAACATTGAACAGTACGATTTTTAATGATGGCGATGACTATTACCATAGCTACGGTTCCGGGAACCAATACTGGATCGATGATGACCACGAAGCCCGCAGCTTTCCCTCCTGGGACTCCCTGAACACCTGGCTGAACTCCATGGAGTATGCCTACCAGACACAACTCCCGATCACCACAGAGATGAAAGCAGCCTTGAGCTTTGCCTGCGGGGTGGCAGCTCACCAGGTTTATACCGCTTCTGTATCTGGCACTTTCGGCATCGACCAGGCCTGGGATTCCTTTCAACGGTTCGGTTTCATCGATTCCCGGTTGATCTTCCCCATCGATACCAATCTGAACCACGATATTGCTGAAAACATCAAGGTCGCGTTACCTGTTCAGCTGGGATTACTGGTGGAACCCCCCGGAAGCGGAGGCCATAACGTGGTGGTGGATGGTTACAATACGGATGAGTATTATCACTTTAATTTCGGCTGGGGCGGATCGTCGAATGGCTGGTATACCCTTCCGCCCACCAACATCGCCTACAACCTCACCATCATCGAAGGTGCCGTACTGGATATCAAATCGGCCAACTATACCGGTACTTCAGAAGATCCCTTTCATTCAGTTGAGGTGAGAATTTACCCAAATCCGGTTTCGTCTATCCTGAACATCACAACAACACTTGAGGAAGCCGAAATGGTCCTTTTCAGCCAGAAAGGTATCCCACTTGAATCCTTTACCTTGCGAAATTCTCATACCAGTGTCTCTCTATCCCATTTGCCGTCAGGCCTCTACCTTGTTTTGATTAGAAAGGAGGGAAAATTAATTTTTTCAGGGAAAATAATTAAGGTGTAAAGAAAGAATGCAGGAATGCAGGAATGCAGGAATGAAGGAATGGGGGAAAATTTTCCTGAACTTCGACCCTCGACATTCGTCCCTCGTCCCTTACTTCCTGCTCTCAATCAATATCTCCAGCATCTTGATCCCTGCTTCCGGGATGATGGTTCCGGGGCCGAAGATCGCGGCCGCTCCGGCTTTGTAAAGGAAGTCGTAATCCTGGGGAGGGATCACCCCGCCAACGATTACCATGATATCTTCCCGCCCCAGCTTCTTCAGCTCATTGATCACTTGCGGAACCAGTGTTTTGTGCCCGGCTGCCAGGCTGGAGACACCCAGGATATGGACATCGTTCTCAACCGCTTGTTTCGCCGCTTCGGCAGGAGTTTGAAAGAGGGGTCCGATGTCGACGTCGAAGCCGATGTCAGCATAACCGGTAGCTACTACTTTGGCGCCGCGGTCGTGCCCATCCTGACCCATTTTGACAATCATGATGCGGGGACGGCGTCCTTCCAGTTCCGCAAATTTGTCGGCCAGTTCCCGTGCCCTGGCAAAGGCATCACTATCGTGTGATTCTGAGGAGTAGACTCCCGATATGGATCGTATCACTGCTTTATACCTCCCGTAAATTTTTTCCAGTGCGTATGAAATTTCCCCCAGGGTTGCCCTCTTTCGGGCAGCATCGACTGATAACGCAAGCAGGTTCCCCTTTCCGGTTTCTGCAGCCCGGGTCAGGGCCTCCAGGGCCCTCTCCACCTCTTCCGTATTTCGTTCTTCTTTGAGCTTCTTCAGGTGTCCGATCTGGGCCTCACGAACGGCTGTATTATCCACTTCCAGGGTCTCTATCGGCTCCTCTTTCTCAAGCTTGCAGGTATTCACCCCGATGATCTTGTCTTTGCCGGTATCGATCCTTGCCTGTTTGCGTGCAGCAGCCTCTTCGATCCGCATCTTGGGAATCCCGGTCTCAATGGCTTTGGCCATCCCACCCAGCTCTTCGATCTCCTGGATATGCTTCCACGCCTGGTGAGCGATCTGGCTGGTGAGTGTCTCCACAAAGTAGGAGCCTGCCCAGGGATCAAGGGAGCGACAGATGTTGGTTTCCTCCTGAAGGTAGAGCTGGGTATTGCGGGAGATCCGGGCGGAGAAATCAGTCGGCAGGGCGATCGCCTCATCGAGTGAATTGGTATGCAACGACTGCGTATGGCCCAGGGCAGCACCCAGTGCCTCGATGCAGGTCCTGGCGACATTGTTGAAGGGGTCCTGTTCCATGAGACTCCAGCCCGACGTCTGTGTATGGGTACGCAACGCCATCGACTTGGGATTTTTTGGATCAAACTGCTTCACAATTTTTGCCCACAACATCCTGGCTGCCCGCATCTTGGAGATCTCCATGAAGAAGTTCATACCCGATCCCCAGAAGAAAGAGATCCTGGGGGCAAACGTGTCGATATCCATCCCCGCGTTCACCCCGGCGCGGAGATATTCCAGCCCGTCGGCCAGGGTATATGCCAGTTCGATGTCGCAGGTAGCGCCCGCCTCCTGCATGTGATACCCACTGATGCTGATGGAGTTGAACTTCGGCATGTGCTTGGTCGTGAATGCAAAGATGTCGGCAATGATCTTCATGGAGGGGCCGGGAGGATAAATGTAGGTATTCCTCACCATAAACTCCTTGAGAATATCGTTTTGGATAGTTCCTGTCAATGATTCGATCGGCACGCCCTGCATTTCAGCAGCTACAATGAAGAAAGCAAGAACCGGCAGCACCGCTCCATTCATGGTCATCGACACCGACATCTTATCGAGCGGAATCTGGTCGAAGAGCACCTCCATGTCTTCCACCGTATCGATTGCCACACCTGCTTTCCCCACGTCTCCTACTACCCGTTCGTGGTCAGAATCGTACCCGCGGTGAGTGGCCAGATCGAATGCAACAGAGAGCCCTTTTTGCCCGGAAGCCAGGTTACGTCTGTAGAATGCATTGGACTCCTCCGCGGTGGAGAAACCTGCGTACTGCCTGATGGTCCAGGGACGTGTCACATACATGGTGGAATAGGGTCCGCGGAGAAAGGGAGGCAGGCCGGCAACAAACTGAAGATGTTCCAGCTTCTGCAGATCGGACTCGCCATAGACCGGTTTCAGCGGAATATGTTCTGCGGTCATCCAGTCAGGTTTAATCCCATGCTTCTCTTCCCATTCTGCGTAAGAGCTCGAACGATTCAGTCGGATTTTATAATCAATCTCTTTGAAATCGGGTCTCATAGGTCATATTCAATGAATGAGTGAGGGCATTTCGCTACAACGAGAGTATAAACACCAGGTATGCTCTTTTTGACATTGGGTTGAACACGAGGTTTGACTGGATTGGGATGGAGAACTTTTTGGAGACGGGGATCTCCTTGCGAATATTGATACCCACATTATTGATCCCTGCTTTAGGTCCATACCATGCGCTTCCGAAGGGAATACCTCCAATGAATGGCCGGATGCCGAATCCTTTTACCTCAAACTGGTAAGAAAGTTCAAAATAGGTTGAATAATTGTTCCGGGTTCCGGCACCGTAAACACCGGTCGTATCCTTTCCTTTATCAGCTCCATACAACAGGGTGGAAGCGAGAAATTGAACGGGAAACTTTTCCGGGCCGTTAAAAACCAGGGAGACCTCTATGGTGTGCCAGGTTGTTTGGTTCTTCCAGTGAAAATAGTTCATGCCTGGAAGGGTGTCAATCGGCAGAGGGGCATAATAATCCACCAACATCAGGGTAAAAAACTTATACGTGTATGAGAGAAAAAGGTCGATCTCGGTAAAATGATAATCCACGGAAGTGGAATCATCAACCCAGAGCGTATGCCGTGAAAACGCATACGATCCCCAGGCTCCTAAACTGAATCCGAAGGCATCTACTGATAACGTTGGCTGGATGGCAGCCGAACTACCAAAGTTCTGCCCTCTCCATACGTAACGGCTGACAAGATCAGCTCCGACGTTCAGGGTGACCTTTCCCGGCTTGGCCTCTTCTGCCTCCCGGAGCATCTGATCTTCCTGGGATAATCCCGGATTGACCAGCCAGAAGGTCATCAGGGATAACAAAAAGTATTTTACGCTCTTACTCATAAAGCATCTTTTGAAGTTCCTTTATGTCTATCGGTTTGTTCATCATCATATCCATACCTGCCTCCAGGAAACGATCCCGGTCATCCTCAAGCGGATTGGCTGTCACAGCGATAATCTTGATCCGGTCCGACTCCGGAATGTTTCGTTCCTGTTCAAGTTCCCGGATCAATTTACAGGCAGTTACTCCATCCATGTTGGGCATCATGATGTCCATCAGGATTGCATCGTAGGTGTTCTCCTTGAACTTATCGACGGCAATTTGTCCATCGGCAGCACTATCCACCTTGTGGCCTATCCTGGTTAAGGCTGCCATGATCAGACGCTGATTGACCAGGTTGTCCTCCACTACCAGGATGGAGAGTGATCTCGTTTCAGCAAATTCGTTATGATCTTCGTGGTTCATATACGTTTCATTGAACACCTAACCGGTGTTGATAGGCGGTTAATTCTTCCAGTAAATTGCTTTTGATATGGATAAAGCCATCCACGCCGGCCTCTTGCAGCTCTTCCACGATTCCCTCAGGAAACCCTGCCACAACGACAAGCAGGGAGGGACGCTGGTTCTTCAGTTTGCGGGTGATATCTGAACCGATTTTCCGGTACTCATCATCGGAACTGCAGATGACAACAATATCAGCTGATGAAGCCAGCGCCTCCTGAACACCCTGCTCTATCGACTTGAATCCGGGATTGTCGATGATCCGGTATCCGGCACACCCGAAGAAGTTAGTAGCAAATCCGGCCCGGGCACGCAACATCGCCAGGTTCCCCATGGTGAAAAGAAAGACGGTGGGTTCTTTCTGACCGGAGGCTATGTGCCGTTCTGTGGCCAGTCTCAGTTTTTCAAAGGGTTCAGCTGCACGAAAAGCGGGCATTTTTTTGTAGGTCGATGGACTTTCCTCATCCCCGGTATCTTTCGTGGTGATCTTGTCGAGCATCTTATCCGTGAGGTTCGGATATTGATTTGTCCCCAGGAGTAATAATTTTCGTTGAGCGATATCTATCTCTTTTTGTCTCCTTGATGTAGCAATAGCATCCTGGACAAAACCCTGTTGAATTGATTCCACCATGCCTCCCCGCTCCTCGACCTCTTTAAAGAGGTTCCAGGCGTGAAAAGCCATGGAGTCTGTCATGTTTTCAATAAAGTACGCTCCGGCCGCTGGATCCACCACCTTATCGATGTGTGATTCTTCCTTCAGGATCATCTGCTGGTTTCGAGAGATTCGTTCAGCTATCAGGCCCGGGATTTCATAAGGGATGTCAAATGGCAAAATAGAGAGAGAGTCAGCGTTCCCAAGAGCCCCGGACATCCCTTCCGTAGTGGTGCGTAACATATTAACGTAAGGATCAAAAATGGTCTTGTTCCAACGGGCGGTTACACAGTGGATATTCATTCTGCATGACCCCTGGTTATCCGGATGATACTGATCCACAATCTTCGACCAGAGGAGGCGGGCTGCCCGTAGTTTGGCAATTTCCAGGAAATAGCTGGAGCCAAGGGCAAAGGTAAACGTAATCCTTGCCGCTACTGTATCCGGGGAAAAGCCCCTCTCCGTCAACCCGGCCAGGTACTCATTCCCCGAGGCCAGGGCAAATGCAAGCTCCTGAACCAGCGTGGAACCGGCATCCTGAAAACGGGATCCGTTCACGTTGATCACGTTGAACTGCGGGATCTTCTTTTGCAGGGATCCAACCAGGTATTCAGCCTCTTCCATGTCATTGGCAAGGGAGAGATAGAAATCTCCATGAACAAGCAGGTAACTCACAGGATCAAAATTGATGGAACCGGTGACCCGTTTTGGATCTATTCCCCGGCGGTCAATCTCATAATGAAGAAGTTCAGCTGTCAGCGGAAAAGATCGTGAACGGAAAAAATGAACCGCGATTTGCTCCAGGTCAATCCCGTTGAGGATTGCCTGCATCTGCCTGTGGGTAATGAGTTCTCTGGCATTGAAACCAACAGCCTGTGCTCCGTGCTGGATAGCATCCAGGGCTGTTTTATTGGCTTCATCAACCCGATCGGATGGGATATCCTGACGGATGATCCAATCATTGCCTACGTGCCGGAAACCGCGGATGAATGGGAACTCACCAGGCAGGGTTTTCAGGTATTCCAAGCCCTCCAGATCCTCACTGCGGTAATAGGGTTTCACAGGGAATCCCTCCGGTGTGTTCCAGATCAGCTTCCTGGCATAGTCGGCCCCTTTCAGGTTTTTCCTGATCTCCTCTTCCCATTCCTCTGTTGTTACCGGAGGAAACTCCTGAAACAGATTATCAGCATCGGCCAACTTCATGGTAAAAGTGATTCGTGATGAACAAAAATAATCATTATCAAATGAATCCCTTTATCTTTACTGAAAAAACTTCATTCATGAAAATTGCATTGTTTGGCGGTTACGGATTTATTGGAACCCATCTGAAAAGAGCGTTGAGAATAGATGATCATGAACTTACCATTCCTTTGCGGGAAGGTTTCGCGAAAAGCGATGCCGACTTCTGTGCAGACTATATTTCCGGACACGATGTGGTGATCAACCTGACCGGAGCCCCGCTCTCAAGGAGATGGAGTGAGGCTTATAAAACCGAGTTGTATGACAGCCGTATCCTGACCACCCGCAAGATCGCCAATGCCATCCTTGAAGCACCGGATCCTCCAACATGTTTTATCAGTACTTCGGCCGTAGGTATTTACACCGACAGCCGGAGACATACGGAGGAGAGCCTCGAATTTGCTGATCATTACCTCGCACGACTTTGCCAGGATTGGGAAGCTGAAGCCATGAAAGCGAAGGAGGCATGCCGGGTTGTTATCCTTCGTCAGGGGGTAGTGCTTGCCAAAGATGAAGGGGCGCTGGAGAAGATGGCTCCACCTTTCCGGATGGGAATTGGAGCACGGGTTGGTAACGGCAACCAGGGTGTTTCCTGGATCCATATCGATGACCTGGTAGCGCTCATCCTCTATGTCATCAACCACCCGGAGATCACAGGCATTGTGAATGCCGTTGGGGAATATCCGACTGATAATTACCACTTTTCCGAGACCCTGGGCAAGATGTTTACACAACCGGTTTATTTCAGTATTCCCAAATTCGCCCTGAAACTTTTCTATGGGGAGGGAGCCTTGGTGCTAACCGAAGGGCAGAAGGTGCTCCCTGAGAAACTGCTTAGGAACGGATTCAAGTTTCAGTATCCCTCGATCGACAAGGCACTGGTGGGTATTTACAAAGAGTAGGCTCCTTACCTGATATCCATCTCCTCCACCAGCCACCCGGCTCCGGCATACCTGTCCAGAATAAAGAGCAGGTAGCGGATGTCCAGGATGATATTCCTGCACTGTTCAGAATCATACATCAGATCACTCATGGTTCCTTCCCAGTTCCGGTCGAAATTGATCCCGATCAACTCTCCGTTTCCGTTTAGCACCGGGGCGCCGGAGTTGCCACCGGTAGAGTGAATGGTGGAGATGAAAGCCACATGCAGGGTGCCGTCATCATCGGCATACCTGCCATAATCTGATGATGCAATCAGCTCTTTCAACCGCTGATCCACGGCATAATCATAGATGGTTGAGTCCTCTTTCTCCAGGATACCCCGGGTCGTTGTATAATAATTATAGGTGACTCCATTGGCTGGTTCGAAACCGTCAACCTGACCATAACAAACCCTCATGGTGGAGTTTGCGTCAGGATAAAACTGGCAATCCGGTTGCATCTCCATCAAAGCCTGCATGTAGATCCGCTGCAGACTGTCGATGACAGAGGTGATCGCCTTTCCGGCCGGGAGCACATCTTTACTGTACCTTTCCTTGATACTTTGCCCCAGAAGGTAAGCTTGATCGGTTGCCAGTTTTCGGGCTGATTTCCGTTTGAAACTTCCCAGGATAGCATAAAGTCTGGCCGAATCGGTGAAAAGTGAGGTTGAAAAGAGATGCTCCACATAGGCATTCACATTTCCATTGTACTTCTTCCGGATCCATTCATATCTATCCGGAAGGTGATGTTTATCCATGTGATCCTGCATCTCCTGCAACATCTCAATGGTGATCCTCTGATCGATCAAAGGTTGGTAATTCTTATAGAATCCCCTGGTCGACTGCAGCAGGCTCATGGCTTCTGCATTTACCTTCTCTTCAGGAACAGTTTTGTCGCCTGCAGTTTTGATCAGCTCCCCGGCGCCAAGTGCAAGGCGGAAAATCTCCGGCGCCATACCGGCTTCACGCAAATAAATTGCCGCCATATCTATGGGATAAAGTTTATTATATAGCTCCTCAAACATGGGAAGAATCCTGCTGAAATCTTTCTGGTCAACGTCTTGTGAGCCCGTCCAGTTTTGGAATTCCTCTTCAAACTGCTGCTTCTTGGCCACCCCGTTAGCCCGGCGGATTCCGCGAGACTCTCCGATCATTTTTTTCCAGTAATTAGCAATGCCGGCATGCTTCGATGCATATTGAATCCGGATCAACCGGCTCGTATCCATAGCATGACCAATGATATCCAACCTTTTTTGCCGCAACCCGATTTTAACCGGGTTCTCTTTGAATGCAATCAGGTCCACCGCAAAGGAGGGAAGGTACTCTTTTGTGGAGCCGGGATTGCCGAAAAGCAGGGTAAAATCACCCTCTTCGTACCCCCCCAGAGAGATCGGAAGATAGTGTTTAGGCCGATAGGGAACGTTATCTTTGGAGTACTCGGCTGGTAAATTATTCGTATCAGTATAAATCCGGAATACAGAAAAATCACCCGTATGGCGGGGCCACATCCAGTTATCGGTATCTCCCCCGAATTTCCCGATTCCCGAAGGAGGTGCCCCTACAAACCGGACATCCTTGAACACCTCGGTCACATTAAGATAGTACTGGTTCCCATGAAAATACGGGACAACACTGGCATTGTAATGGGTTCCCTTCTTCGCCTCATCTGTAATGCGAAGGCTGTGTTTCCTGATCAGGGCATCCCGCAAGTTTTCCGGAAGGCTATCACTGATACCCTCGAGAACCTGTGATGTTACATCCTCCATCCTGACCAGGAAGGTGACAGTCAGTCCTGGATTCGGGAGCTCTTTATCCATCGATTTCGCCCAGTATCCATCGGTCAGGTAGTCGTGTTCCAGGGAACTGTGTCGCTGGATAACCCCGAATCCGCAGTGGTGGTTGGTAAGAAGAAGTCCGAACGGAGAGACCACCTCTCCGGTACATCCCTGTCCAAATCTGACAATGGCATCCTTAAGACTCGAGTGGTTGATGCTGTATAGATCCTCTGCCGACAATTTCCACCCCATCCGTTGCATTTGCCCGATGTTTTTGTTCAGAAGCAGCGGGATCCACATCCCTTCATCAGCGGAAAGTGAATGGTGAATTGTGAAAAGTAAAAAGATGACAATGAGTCTGGTCAGTTTGCTCATAATTTTAAGTTTTGATTGACTGATCTTTGAATTCTTCATTTTGAATGTTGAACCGAAACTTGAGGTATGTGATCTTCTTTCCCTCTTCCCGCCAGATTGCCTCATAGTGAGTCTGGATCCTGGCCACCGGTTCATCTTTATACTCCCGGTAAAGATCCTCCGTTGCCAGCAGGATCTTCACCTGAGCCTCCTTCATTATTTCCCTGGTGTAGTTAAAAAGGCCGTTGTCGTCGGTCTTCAGGTGTATGATACCGGAAGGTTTCAAAATCCGTTGATACCGATGAAGGAAGATCGGGGCCGTAAGCCTTTTCCTCTCTTTACCTGGTTGCGGGTCAGGGAACGTAATCCATATCTCCTCCACCTCCCCGGATTGAAACAGATGCTCAATATGATCGGCCCGGGACCGGATGAAGGCAACATTCCTTAAGTTTTCCTCTTCCGCTGTTTTGCATCCCCGCCATAACCGTGCTCCTTTTATATCAATCCCGATGAAATTTCGTTCCGGATACTCCCGGGCCATTCCAACTGTATACTCTCCCTTCCCGCAACCAAGCTCCAGGGTGATGGGGCGATCGTTTCTGAAAAAATCAACACCCCATCTGCCTTTCAACCGGAACTCCGGCTGAAGTTCAGAATAACGGGGTTGAAAAAGATGCGGGAACGAACTATTTTCGGTAAAGCGGATAAGCTTCTTCTTGGCCACCTCTCACCTACTTTTCCAGTATCCAGGCCTCCGGAAAACCGTTGGCTTTCATGGTGTTCATCATCCGGATCGCGTCGGTCTGCGTACTGAAAATACCGGTTGCTACCCTTAACAGGCCTCTTGACGACCTATCAAAGATCTGTGCTTTGATCCCCTTTTGGTTCAGCTTGTTGACTAACCGGTGAGCATTGTTCTCCACACCGAAGGCACCAACAATGACCGCATAGGTTCCGGCTTGGGGTGCACCGGTTTGCGGTTGGGTGGGTGTGGGCTCCCTCTCCACAGGGGCTCCTTCCGCGAAGGGTACTTCTTCTTCCACCATGGGAGCAGCGTGGGTCTCTGGTGGGGCCTGCTTCACATCCGCCTTGCTGAACGGGGACAGGGAAGAGAGGATATCGGCAGTGTTCCAGGAGCCAGACTTAATGGAGTCGTAGCCAGCCAGGCTCAGCATGATGGCAACTCCGATAGGAATTGCCAGGATGGCGGCCCATTTCAAAGGTTTGGGAATGGCCCGTTTAACCAGCTCCCGGGTTTCGCGGCGCGATTGTATCCGTTTATCGATCCGGTTCTGGTGAGGATCCCGCTTCACAGGTGCGGAGAAGAAAGGCTGCAGCCCAAATGACTCCGGCAGCAGATTAGAGCGCAGGTCCTGATCAAACTGAATGTTTCCCTCTTTCCCCATGTAGAACTTCCCTATGTTCTGAAGGATCAAGTACTTTCTGGTTTTCAGGGCTCTGATCGTCTCATCGGCAAAGTGTCGGATCTGCTCACTGGCTTCGTTGAAACTGATCTTCTCTGCCTGTGCGATGCGGTTGGCCAGGAGGCCGTCATTCTGCCGCAGGTTGATGTTGAAAAGGATCTTCTTTGAGGGAGGTTGGAAGGTATGATAGACCGAATGGATCTGGGCCGGAAGGTAACTGCCAACAAATCCTCCTAATCCCGGAATGATCACACAGTCGTGCTCCGATAATAATTCAGCGATGTAATGTGGAATCTCCATAATCCTGGCTGTTTAACCTGCTAAGATACCAATAAATGCCGTGCTTTAGTTCTTCATGTTAGAAATTTTTATCAAATCCGAAGGGGTATCAATGGATATACTTTCGTACTCCGTTATGTGAACGAACATCGGATAACCATGCTGAATCCATCGAAGTTGTTCCAGCGATTCAGCTCTCTCGAGAGAGCTCTCCGGCAACTTCACCACCTGTTGCAGGAGAGAATTCCTGAATCCATAGATGCCTACATGCTCAAAAAAATGAACCTCTTTGACCCTCTCTTCATCGGATCTGTTCCGCCAATGGGGAATGGGCGAGCGGCTGAAATAGAGCACCCGGTGATGATCATCAAAGACCAGCTTAACCACATTGGGATCCGTAATATCCTCCGGATTCATGATTTTCCGTGCAAGGGTGGCTATGACGGTGGAGGGATTGGAAAAACAGTAGACCACTTCTGATATCTGTTCAGGGTAGATGTAAGGTTCATCTCCCTGGATGTTAACGACCAGTTCGAAATCCTCCTTTTCTGCAGCACGAATTAACTCCAGGGCTTCGGCACATCGTTCGGTACCTGTTTTATGGCTGGAGGCTGTCATGACGGCTTCACCGCCAAAATCATGAACATGTTTCAGGATCCCTTCGTGGTCCGTGGCAACGATCACCCTCGAGAGATCCTGGCATTTGGAAGCTTGCTCATAAACCCGGCGGATCATCGATTTTCCGTCAATGACAAACAGTGCTTTTCCGGGGAACCGGGTGGAGTCATAGCGTACCGGTATGATACCGAGGCTCTTCATCAGGGCACTTAAAATAATCCATGAAGCTCGGCATTGACCCTTTCTATCACGGTGCCAAGGTCTTCTGGATTCTCGGGAAAGTTGACATTGTCGACGTCTACAATCAGGAGTTTCCCCTGTTTGTAGCCTGCGATCCACTCTTCGTATCGTTCATTGAGGTTTTTCAGGTAATCGAGGCGGATGGCGCTCTCGTATTCACGGCCCCGTTTCTGGATCTGCTTCACCAGCGTAGGAACAGTTGCCCGGAGGTAGATCAGCAGATCGGGAGGCTGGATCAGGGAGCTGATGAGTTCGAACAGGGAGAGGTAGTTCTCGAAATCCCGTGTACTCATCAGGTTCATGGAGTGCAGGTTGGGGGCGAAAATGTGCGCATCTTCATAGATCGTACGGTCCTGAATAACAGTATTTCCGGATTTCCGGATGTTGACGATTTGTTTGAACCGGTTATTCAGGAAGTAGATCTGCAGGTTGAACGACCACCGCTGCATATCTTCATAGAAACTGTGAAGATAGGGATTCTCGTCTACACTCTCGTAGTGAGGCTCCCAGTTGAAGTGCTTGGCCATAAGTTCGGTGAGCGTTGTTTTCCCGGATCCGATATTTCCTGCAATGGCAATATGCATAGTTCAGATTTTACTTCAAAGATAAACAATGAGCCGGAGTTATGAAATCATTTCAAGGATTTCATCCACATATTTCCGGTCGTTGAAAAGCCGGGGCACCTTGTGCTGTCCTCCCAGTTTCCCTTTTGCCTTTAACCAGTTGTAAAAGGTATTATGAGGGACCACCCGGATGATGGGCTCTCCCAGTATCATGTTGTGGTATCGCTTTGCTTCGTAATCGGAGTTCATCGATTTAAGCGCATTATCAAAGATCTCCGTAAAAAAGGCCATCTCTTCCGGTGGAGTATCGAATTCGATCAGCCACTCATGGGCACCGCATCGGTTTGCTTCCAGATAAACAGGCCCTGCCGTATAGTCAATGATGTTACATCTGCATCTTTTGCAAGCAATCGAGAGGGCCTTATCGGCGTTATCCACGATGAGTTCCTCTCCGAAGGCGTTGATAAAGCTACGGGTTCGTCCGGTTACTTTGATCCGGTAAGGGTCAGTAGAGGTGAACTGTATCGTATCGCCAATCAGGTATCTCCACAAACCTGCGTTGGTAGTGATCACAATGGCGTAGTTGGTATGAAGTCTGACCTCCTCGAGTGAAATGGCTTTAGGGAATTCTGAATTTAGTTCATCCACCGGGATGAACTCATAGTAGATTCCATAGTCCAGCATCAGCAGCATATCATCGGCGTCTCCGCGGTCCTGTATCGAGAAGAACCCTTCAGAAGCAGTATAGGTCTCCAGATAGTGCATCTGCGGAGAAGGCAGGATCTGTTTGAACTGCTCCCGGTAAGGACGAAAACTCACGCCTCCGTGGATGAACAGCTCAAAATTAGGCCATACCTCCAGCAGGTGCTTCTTTCCTGTGATCTCCAGAACCCTCCGGAACAGCAACAGGGTCCAGGAAGGAACCCCGGAGATGTTGGTCACATCATGCTGAATCGTAGCCCGGGCCATCTTCTCGATCTTCGACTCCCATTCGTCCATGAGGGCGATGGAGAGGTTCGGTGTACGGAGAAACTCAACCCAGAATGGAAGGTTTTGCATCAGGATTGCAGAAAGGTCGCCCTGATAGTAGATCGATTCACTGGATGCCTCCACCATCTGATGTGTTCCCCCCATGCCGATGGCCTTCCCGGCAAAGAGGTTGGTGTTGGGATGGTTGTTGCAATAAATGCTAAGCAGATCTTTCCCCCCCTTGAAGTGACACTCTTCCAGGGCCTCCTCACTTACGGGTATGAATTTGCTTTTGTCGGCGGTCGTTCCCGACGACTTGGCAAACCATTTGATTTCCGTAGGCCATAGGATGTTCTGTTCCCCCAGTTTCAGCCTGTCAATAAAGGGTTTTAGCTCTTCATAGTCCCGAACCGGAAGTCGTTCCCTGAACACCTCAGGCGACTGGATCGATTTAAACTCATACTTCTTCCCCCATTCAGTATCCTGCGCAGCATGCAGTAATTTTTTGAGCCATTCCTGTTGAACATCATGTGGATATTTCAAAAAAAGCTCAATCTGATGGATCCGCTTTTTCATCAACCAGGAGATGACTGTGTTCAATAGTTCCATGAGGAAAGTTCCGTTCAGGTTGTCAAAAATACAATTAATTTCAGAGGAGATATAATCATATTTTTGTTTGGTTAACAACAGGAATCTACCTAAATTTGCTAACCCTTAAACATAGTTGTTATGACAAAGACCAAGTTATTTATTGTCGAAGATGAGTTAATCCTCGCACATGATCTGAAAGCCAAACTGACGGACCTTGGATATGAGATTATGGGATTGGATACCAAAGGGGAAAGTGCCGTGGAGACGATCGCAGCCCTGAAAGAGAATAATCAGGAGCCCGATATCGTAATCATGGACGTCAAGCTAGCCGGCTCAATGGATGGTATCGAAGCAGCCAGGATCTTAACTGAGAATTCGAACTGTGGTATCATATTCCTTACTTCACTGAACCGGAATGATGTATTCACAAAATCCTTCTCCCTGAAGCCTTATGCTTACCTCTTTAAACCGGTTGACATTGACCAGATCAGGGCAGCCATCGAGGTGGCCAATTATCAGCGTAACCTGGAGATTACCAACGAACGGATCATCTCTGAACTGAAAACCGAGATCCAACATCGAAAAAGTGCCGAGAAAGAGAAAAACCAGCGATTACAGGAGCGGATCCGGGCCGAGCAGAAGGTGAACCAGTTGCTGAAGCAGAAGCACCAGATGGAACTTGATCTGATCAATCGTGAACTGGCCACCTCTTCTATCTTCATCTCACAGAAGAACAAAATCATCGGTTTGATCCGGAAAGATCTGAACCGGTTGCTGAAACGCGGAAAGATCATCAGCAAGAAAGAGATCACTGAGGTGCTGGATACCATTGACGAGAACATCAAGTTTGATAATGACTGGTACCGGATCAAAGCTCATTTTGAAAAGATCCATCCGGGATTCTTTGACCGGCTCAGGGAAAAACATCCCCAGCTTACACCAACCGATCACAGACTCGCTGCGTTGCTTCGCATGAACCTGGCTACCAAGGAGATCTCTCATATCCTGAAGATCACTGCCCCCAGTACTGAAATTTCACGAATCCGGTTACGGAAAAAACTGGATCTGCCCAAAGGGACCAACCTGGTGCAGTTCATCTGCGCCATTTAGTCCTCCATCAACTCGTCGGTGAGGGTAAGGTTGTGAAATACCTGCTGAACATCGTCGTCCTCTTCGATCAGGTCGATCAGCTTCAGCACTTTCCGGGCATTTTCCGTGTCGATGGTTTCCGTTGATTTTGGGATCCTCTGGAGAGATGCACTTTCGGGCTCGATGTTTAAATCCTCCAGTTTCTTCATCATATTCCCAAAATCCTCCATGGCGGTGGTAATGGTAAATACCTCCTCTTCCAGTTCAATGTCTTCGGCTCCGGCATCGATCACCTCCATTTCAAACTCCTCCTGGTTGAGATCGCCTTTTGGAACCACAAAGACCCCCTTTCGTTCGAACAGGTAATTGAGCATTCCATTTTTACCGAGTTCTCCGCCATATTTATTGAGGTAGGAGCGGATGTTGCTCACTGTGCGCTGGGTGTTATCGGTCAAACACTCCACATAGAAAGCAATCCCATGCGGACCTTTCCCTTCGTAGGTAGTCTCTGTAAGAACAGCGGCGTCTTTTTCCGATCCTTTGTTTATGGCACGCTGAATGGTTTCTTTTGGCATCGAGGCTCCTTTGGCATTGGCAATTGCCAGCCTCAGTCTCGGATTGCCATCGGAATCACCCCCCCCCTCCCTCACGGCAATGGTAATCTCTTTGATGATTTTGGAGAAGATTTTAGAGCGTTTGGCATCAAGAGCCCCTTTTTTGCGCTTGATTGTTGACCATTTATTGTGACCACTCATTGAATTGAATTGTTTA
This sequence comes from Bacteroidales bacterium, assembly GCA_016783905.1. Taxonomy (GTDB): domain Bacteria; phylum Bacteroidota; class Bacteroidia; order Bacteroidales; family FEN-979; genus QYOJ01. The sequence goes on from JADHVQ010000008.1 coordinate 24,199, forward strand.
CAGATTTACCTTGTAAAATTAGTCATTTTTTCCTCTGCTTATGAAAACGATTGGTAACTTTGGGAGGTTCTAAACTCAACACCAAATTCTTTGCAAACCAGATCATTCTTCATCGTTCTATTCCTTCTCCTGTTGTCGGTTCTACTGTTTCACTGCGCCAACCCGGTCACTCCTGAAGGTGGCGTCAAAGACATCACTCCGCCTGAAGTGGAGGAATGTAATCCCCCCAACTACGCAACCCATTTCTCTTCTAAGGACATCCACATCACCTTCAATGAGTTTATCTCCCTGAAATCATCCGGTCCCGAGATTTTCATCTCTCCTCCCCTTTCCATGAAACCTGACTACAAACAGAGAGGGAAGATGGTCATCATTGATCTCAACGATACCCTCGCCTCCAACACCACGTATATCATCAATTTCGGGAAATCCATTTCCGACATCACCGAAGGGAATGTGCTGACTGACTTCCGGTACGTCTTCTCCACAGGCACCTTCATCGACTCCCTGATGATCTCCGGTGAGGTGATCAACGCATTTGACAATAAACCAGTGCCGGATGTTTATGCCCAACTCTATACTAACTCCATCGATACCATCCCTTTCGATTCCCTCCCCTACCTCGTACCGCCACTTTATGTGACCCAGACAAACGAACAGGGCAAGTTTGTATTTCACAACCTCCGGGAAGACACTTACAAGCTGGTGGTACTCGATGATCAGACCGGAGATTTTATGTTCAATATGACAGCAGAGAGAATCGCCTTTGCGGATTCACTGATTATCCCCTGGATAGCTCCTATGGCCACCCCGGATAGCGCTGGACAGGATAGCATTCACCTCTTCGACACACTCGTTCCTGATCCACTGATGCTGAGAATGTTTGAAGAGGTTGATTCCACACAGGATGTGACCAAATCAGAACTCCTTATGAACAATCTGTTCAGGATCATCTTTAAATATCCCCCCCGCCATCCGGGGATCAAACCCCTGAACATTGACACCACGGTGGCCTGGTGCATGGAAGAGTACAGTGCCGACCAGGATACCGTATTGCTTTTTACCACTACCGAGATTCCGGATACCTTGATCCTGGAGATTCGTGATGGACCGGTTATACTTGATACAGTAACCATAGCTCCTACCCGCCTGGTTCAGGAAAAACAAAGAAAGAAGAAGGAGGAAGAAGAAGAGAAACCGGAACAACTCACCTGTTCATTCAAGCCCAGAGGCACCTTCAACTACCTGAAAAATTCTTTGACAGGCACCTTGTCCTATCCGGTTTCAGAATATGACCTATCCGGGTTCCGGGTAATCAGCGGAGGGGACACCGTGATCCCTGCTGTGGAGTTTACAGATCAGCTCATGCGACAGTTCAGGGTGATTTCAGCATGGAAAGAGGTAACTTCATACCAGCTGCTGATTCCCGATTCGGCATTCATCTCCTATAACGGACTGAGTCATGACACCATCATTCACTTTTTCCAGACTGTCACCCCACGTGATCTTGGCTCTCTCATTATCAACCTGAACATCTCAAACAAGCCGGGAAGCTATATCATTCAGTTGCTTACAGAGAAAGGAAAGATCGTGGAAGAAAAAATTGTCCATGAATCAGGACAAATAAAGTTTGCCTTTATCGCACCTGCCAAGTATACGATAAAGGCAATTCTCGACTTTAATCTCAATCGACGATGGGACACAGGAGATTACCTGAATAAGATTCAGCCTGAGATCGTTTTCTTTTTTCCGAAGATCATTGAGATCAGAGGGAACTGGGATGTAGAGGAGGTGTGGAAGTTATAGACTGCCTGGTTTACAACTCCATGCAGCGATCCAGTGAGTTGATGATCTCCGTCAGCTTATCATGCTTCAACGAATAAAAGATCATCTTCCCTTCTCTCTTTGATTCAAGAACCCCTTTGTTCTTCAGAATATTCAGGTGATGGGAGGCCGAAGCTTGTTCGATGCTGAGTTTCTCGTATATCTCTGTAACAGAGAGCCTTTTAGTGGCTGTCAGCAGTTCAATAATAGCAATTCTCATCGGATGCGCCATAGCCCTGAGCATGCTTGCACCCATCTCCAGTTTTTCAAGTTGTAACACTTTCTTTTTCATGGTTTAAATGAATATTAATTAAAAGTTGACACAAAAATATAAAAAAATATTTTACAAAAATAAATATATATATGTTTTCAACAAAAAAGTGATGTAAAGGCGAATTTTCTTCCGTCAAAGAGACCCTCATCACTCAATTTCAGGTCTGGGATCACCAGCAAAGCCATGAACGAGAGTGTCATGTAAGGTGCCCGCAGATCGCTCCCCAACCGTTTCGCCCATTGATCCATTTGTTCATATAGCTGTGCGATGCTATATCCGTCCTGATCCGACATGATGCCGGCAAAAGGCAACGGGATCACCATTTCATGGGCCCCCTCCACGATGGAGATCCCTCCTTTGTGGGAGACAATGAGATTGATGGCACGGGCAATAGAGTCATCATCTGGCCCCACGGCTACGATGTTATGACTGTCGTGAGCCACGCAGGAAGCAATTGCTCCCCGTTTCAACCCAAATCCACAGGCGAAGCCGACGGCCGGTGGAGCGGTATGATAGCGGTTCCTGACAACCAGTTTGAGGATATCCCGTTCCGGGTCGCTGACCACAAAGCCGTTGGTGATCAGTGGCGAGACATGGATCTCTTCCGTGATCAGTTGTCCGTCAATTGCCTTCTGCACCCGGATATCTCCCCGGGCTACCGGTACCCTGAGCTCCTCTGCTTGTGCCGGATTCGTGGAAAAATTATTCGATGGGCTCTCCTCTACAGAATGGATGAGGGTTTTGCCGTGCTCAGCTACTTTGAATCCATCCACATAGGTAGCTTCAACCTGGAACCGTTCCAGGTTATCAACTACGATCAGATCGGCCGGATCACCTGTTTGCAATAGTCCAACTGGAATCCGGTAGTGAGTGACCGGATGATAGGTGCAGCTTCGGATCACCTGCATAAAATCCGATCCTTTTTTCAGCGCTCTGATCACCAGTTCATTGATATGACCAACAGCCAGGTCGTTTGGGTGTTTGTCGTCCGAACAAAGCATCACCATCTCGGGATATTCATCGATCAGGCTACATAGCGCTTCGAAATTCTTGGCTGCGCTACCCTCCCTGATCAGGATCTTCATTCCACACCGGAGTTTATCGAGCGCCTCCGGTTTGGTAAAACACTCATGATCCGTGCTGATCCCGGCTTCGATGTATTTTTTTGCCTCCTCACCCCGTAACCCTGGAGCATGACCATCAATCGGTTTTCCTGCCCTCATCGCCGCTTTCAGTTTGGCCATCACCACCGGATCGCCGGCAAGAACTCCCGGGAAGTTCATCATCTCTGAAAGGTAGCGGATCTCATCCATAGCCAGCAGGGCTGATAATTCATCTACTCCGAGAGAGGCGCCCGCCGTTTCGAAAGAGGTTGCCGGAACACATGACGAAGCCCCGAAGTTAAACTTGAACGGAACCTTTTTCCCATTTCCGATCATGAACATCACCCCGGGAATGCCCAGGACATTGGCAATTTCATGCGGATCCGAAACGGTGGCAACGGTCCCGTGAACGACGGCTAACCGGGCGAATTCCGAAGGGATTAACATGGAGCTTTCAACATGGATATGCGCATCCACCAATCCAGGCAAAATGTAGTGATTTTCGTTAACTTTCTCTTCCGAGATCCCGGTAATCCAGCCATCTGCGACCGATACCTTTCCCGGGAAAATACGTCTGCCAACCACATCTACAATATTTCCTTCAAGTTCAAAAGTTCGTGTTTTCATGATTGTTTCCTTTTCTGATCCTGGATCCTGGATCTTGAATGCTGGATCCTGGATACAATACCCTATATCTTACATTTTATATTTCACGTCTCACGTCCCTCGTCCTTCGTCCTTCCAGCTAACTGTCCACAGGCGGCATCAATATCTTTCCCGCGGCTCTGACGGATATTGACCACCAGGTTACGCGATTCCAGGAAGTCCCGGAACTCTTTCATGCGTCTCATCTCCGATCGCTGAAACTCAACTCCATCAACTGGATTAAATTCGATCAGGTTGATCTTTACCGGGAAGTTACGGCAAAACTCTGCGAAGGACCTGGCATCCTCAGGGGTATCATTGAATTCCTTAAGCAGAAGGTACTCTATCGTGAACCGTTTCCCGGTCTTATGATGATAGTAGGTGAGTGCCTCAATCAGATCGGATAACGGATAGCGTTTATTGAACGGGATGATCCGGTCCCTTTTGGTATCCGTTGCGGCATGCAGGGAGAGAGCCAGGTGTGTTTTGAGCTGATCGTCGGCCAGTTGCCGGATTACTTTTGGAACCCCCACCGTGGAGAGGGTAATTCGTTGAGGAGAGATCCTTAATCCCTCTTCACCCGTAATCAGATCGACGGCTCTTTTTACCTGTGGATAATTAAAAAGTGGTTCACCCATCCCCATGAGAACAATGCTGGAAAGGGAGATATGATGGATTTCGAGGGAAGCTTCGCTGAGTTTCCATACCTGGTCAAACATCTCGGCTGCAGTCAGATTCCGGTAAAATCCAAGTGTAGCAGTCGCGCAGAAGATACAACCGAGAGCACAACCGGCCTGGGAAGAGATACACGCTGTTGTCCGCTCGCCGGTTGGAATCAGGACACTTTCGATGATCGTGCCGTCATGGAGGCGGTATCCAAACTTAATGGTACCATCACGGCTTTGCTGTCGTCCGGTCTCCTGGATTACCTCAAAGGCAAACGCCTCAGCCAGCCGGTTCCGGAGAGAGAGTGGAAGAGTAGTCATCTCTTCAAAAGAGCGGCATCCCTTTTTCCAGAGCCAGTCATAAACTTGCTTTGTGCGAAAACGTTTCTCTCCGACGGAGGAGAGAAAAACATCCAGTTCTTCTCGCGTCAATGAGCGGATATCAGGGGTTTGATTACCACTCATCCGTTTTCTCCTCCACGGGTTTCATCTTTTCTATCAAGGTGGAGGTGAGTCGCTGCATGGTGGTATCCACCTGGTAGAGATAGTTATTCCACAGGGGATTGTAGGCCGGATCCTCTTTGTTCAGCCATTTTTCGAGTGGGAAGCGGGAAGCTTCTTTCAGGTTAAAATCGGTCACAGTATACCGGTACCGGTCATCCTTGAACTCGAGGCGAATGGCATAGATGATCAGTCCGGCATTGAGTCTGTTTCCTTTGTCGTCGTCATAATAGACACTCATCCGACCGGTCCCTTCAATCTTTCCATTCACCTTGTCCTGAATTTTAAAGACCGACGTTGGATTGATATAGTAGTAGTTGAACCACTCCATCGCCCTGTTGTAAAGGTAGCCCGGATCTCCTGCCTCCTGGATAACCTCCCGGTACATGATCTTCTGTGAGTCAGGATCGATAGGCATGTTCGGAGAGTCTGTTCCTTCCTGAGCGGAAAGGCGGATGAAAGGGAGAAAACAGAGGGTGATCAGGCAGCTGAAAAGCACATTTTTCATATCCATGTATTTTAATAATCACAATATTATAAAATCTTAACGAGACAATCCGTAGAATCGTCTGAAAAAGTTTTCCACTGGCCAAAAAAAGAGGCTGAGGGAAAATCCGTCAGCCTCTTGCAGAGATATAGGATCTGTTTAGTACATGTCACCCATTCCACCCATCCCCGGATTCATTGGGGGCATAGCCGGTTTTTCTTCCTTGATGGAGACAACGACACATTCGGTGGTCAGCAGCATGCTGGCGATAGAGGCTGCATTTTCCAGAGCCACGCGGGCCACTTTGGTAGGATCAATCACGCCGGATTTGAACAGGTTTTCATACTCTTCGGTACGGGCGTTGAAACCGAAATCATCTTTTCCCTCTTTGACCTTTTGTACGATCACGGACCCTTCCAGGCCGGTGTTGACAACAATCTGGCGGAGAGGCTCTTCCAAAGCTCTCTTCACGATCGCAATACCAGTAGTTTCATCGGAGTTCTCGCCCTTCAGCTTTTCAATGGCTTTGATCGCGCGCAGGTAAGCCACACCACCCCCCGGGACGATTCCCTCTTCAATAGCTGCACGGGTAGCATGGAGTGCGTCGTCAAAGCGAGCTTTCTTCTCCTTCATCTCTACCTCAGAAGCAGCACCCACGTAAATAACAGCCACACCGCCTGCCAGTTTTGCCAGGCGCTCCTGTAGTTTCTCCCGATCATAGTCCGAGGTGGTCTTTTCAACCTGGGCTTTAATCTGGTTGATCCGGCCCTGGATATCTTCCTTCTTTCCATGGCCATTGATGATGGTGGTATTCTCCTTGTCAATGGTCATTTTTTCGGCTTCACCTAGATCCTGGAGAGAGGTGTCTTCCAGTTTGAATCCCTTCTCTTCGCTGATCACGGTACCGCCGGTCAGAATAGCGATATCTTCCAGCATCTCCTTCCTCCTGTCACCAAAACCAGGAGCCTTCACTGCAGCAACCTTCAGTGTGCCACGAATTTTATTTACAACCAGGGTTGCCAGTGCTTCACCTTCCATGTCTTCGGAGATGATCACGAGGGGACGTCCGCTCTGAACAGCTTTCTCAAGAATGGGAAGCAGGTCCTTCATCACGGAAATCTTCTTGTCGTGGATCAGAATGTAAGGATTTTCAAACACCACTTCCATCTTCTCGGTATCAGTCACGAAATAGGGAGAAATGTAACCGCGGTCAAACTGCATCCCTTCCACCACTTTCACCGTGGTTTCAATGCCTTTGGCCTCTTCAATGGTAATGACGCCCTCTTTCTTCACTTTGCCCATCGCTTCTGCGATCATCTTTCCGATGAAGGTATCGTTATTGGCAGATACAGCAGCAACCTGCTCTATCTTCTCCATGCTGTCGCCTATCTCTTTGGTTTGAGCTTTCAGTGAAGAGATCACTTCGACAACTGCTTTATCGATCCCTCTTTTTAGGTCCATTGGATTCGCACCGGCGGTTACGTTCTTAAGGCCAGTCGTAAAGATTGAGTGGGCCAGTACCGTGGCGGTGGTAGTCCCGTCACCCGCAATATCACTGGTTTTGGAAGCTACTTCTTTCAACATCTGGGCGCCCACGTTCTCAACTGCGTCTTTCAGTTCAACCTCTTTGGCCACTGTAACGCCGTCTTTGGTCACTACCGGTGCCCCATATGACTTTTCAAGAATGACATTGCGGCCTTTGGGTCCCAAAGTTACCTTTACTGCGTCTGAGAGTATATCGACTCCTTTTTTCAGTCCATCTCTCGCTTTACTATCAAAAATAATATCTTTTGCCATTGTTATTCAATTATAGGTTAATAATCAGGTTATTTCCAAATGTTACTGAAGATCAAATGACAGCAACAACGTCAGATTCTCTCATGATCAAATAATCCACACCATCGATGGTGATCTCAGTTCCGGCATATTTGCCGTAGAGCACTTTATCGCCAACCTTTACAGTGATGGGCTCATCTTTTTTCCCGGGGCCAATAGCCACAATGGTTCCTTTTTGGGGTTTCTCTTTCGCCGTATCAGGAATGATGATCCCTCCGGCTGTCTTCTCTTCTGCAGGTGCCGGTTCAACCAGTACCCGGTCTGCCAATGGTTTGATGTTCACTTTTGCCATATCATTTTAATTAAAGTTTAACATTAGAAATTCCTTGTTTCATTTGTCCCGCATGTGTCACATTCTGTGCCAAAGCTGATTTTGCCAGAAAAGAAAAAAAATGTCAGAATTCTCTGACATTCTGACATTTTTTCTTGTTTGAATCTGGCATGCTTGTGGGGACGCGGCATGCCGCGTCCGTACAACAGGATGCATTATTCATTTCTTTCAGGAGGCGCCTGAAAATCATTGATGGGGGCGCTATTCTCATCAATCTGTCGCTGGATTTCGCTCTCCTGAGTTGGGGATGTCCCTTGATATTTCGGGATTGCGAAGATGGAAAAGAGGCTTAGAATCAGCAGGACAATCGCCAGCGTCCAGGTCGATTTCTCCAGGAAGTCAGCCGTTTTTCTTACGCCCATATACTGGTTGGATGAAGCAAAATTGGATGCCAGTCCTCCTCCTTTGGAGTTCTGGACCAATACCACAAGAACCATCAGCACGCAGGTGATGAGGATCAGAACCGAGATTAAAATATAAAAACCCATCTTTTTGAAATTACGATTTACGAATGACGATTTACGAATTGAAAAACAATCAGTTCGTCGTATCTTCAGTGTCAGATTGTTGGTGAGCCTTCAGCTCTTCAATTCGGGTTGCAAAGTAACTACTTTTTTCTGGGAAAAACAAGCACAATTTCTCATATACCCGAATCGCTTTCCCCGTATTGCCCTGTTTATAGTAGAGAATGGCCAGTGTTTCACTGACGATCTCATCTTCTTCCTGTGGATCCCTTGTAGCCGTTTGGGTTGGTTTCAGAAAAACTGTACGGGGAGAGGAGATCCTGGGCTCTTCCCGGATGAATTTCTCAATCAGCTCCTCTTTGGACATTGGCCCCGGTGATTCCACTGAGAATGTCACATGTCGTTTTTTCGACAGCTCAACCGGTGATATTTCCAGCTCCTCTTTTGTATCTGTTGCCGTCAATTCTCCATGTCTTTCTGCGATCTCAGCCAATCTCCGGTGAACGATTTCGAGCAGTTGTTCCCGGAGTTTCTCTCCTCCTTGTAGATCCTCATTCCCGGGTACTACAGGTTTAAAGACCACTCGTGGCGGACGGGAGAGGAGCGGGGGGGGGGGTGAGGGTGGTGAGGGTGGTGGGGGTGGTGGGGATAGTGGGGATCGTGGGGGTGTGGTGAATCTGGGAGCCATTATGAAGGTGGGAGGTGAGGGTGGTCTGGGAGGGAATGTGGTTGGAGGTGAACCATCAGGTTTTCGGGGTGTTGCCGGTTTGGTTGGCGGAATGGATCTGGCAGGAGGAGCAGGTTTGACAGGAGCAGCAGGTATAACAGGAATATCAGGTTTGGCAGGAACAGCGGGTTTCAGGTGTGTGATCCGGTATCTGTCGATGAGTCGTTTCAGCTGACGCCGGTCAGCGGCGTAAGCAGCTGCTCTCTTCAGTTGCTGTGCGTATTGGGGGTGCTCTTCAGCATAAAGGTTTAAGGCATATAGCAATTGTGCCGTCTGGCAAAATGGGTAGTCTTTCTGCAGCTCTTCAAACTGCTTCAGACTCTGCGCATCCACTGCAACCGGATTGTTTATATAGGCCAGAAACTCTTTGCTTTCCATCTCTGTTTTCGTATATCATTTACCAGTTTACCACGGCTTTGTTGAATATATCCTGCACGAGTTGCTCATTGATTTCCTGGATCAGGTCATCCTGAACCGAAATCAGGTTTTGCGAGCTCGGATAATCTATATACCGGGAAAAGGTTGATTCGAAGTTCTGCTTCTCATTAAATTTGTTTGTAAACTTCACATCGACCGTGATGGTGAGTCTGTTCAGCTGTGCCACCTCATTCCCTGAGATAGCCTGAGGTTGAACTGCATACCCTTTTATGGAACCCTCAAGATGAAGGTCACCGTTCCTGTCAACAAGGATCAGGTTCGTTTGTGAGGTAAAATAAGCCTGTAATGCATCCGTGAAGTTGCGGCTCAGAGTCGGCACCACCAGCATCGCTTTGTTCGGGAAGTTATCGATCGCAATGGTCTTTACTTCCGGAGAGATTGATGCGCCGGTAAAACTGTAACTCATGCGGCACGAGCCGGTAACCCAGAGCAGTGGCCATAGCAGGATCAGGACGAATATCGCAGATTGTCTGTGTTTCCCGGTAGTGAAGGTATTCCTCATTTTTCGATGTTGTATTCTTTTATTTTGCGGTAGAGCGTACGTTCCGAGATTCCCAGCTCCCTGGCAGCCTTTTTCCGCTTGCCGTCAAATTTTTTCAGCGCCCTCTTGATAAACTCAACCTCCTGTTTTTGCAGGGAAAGAGATTCGTTCACCTCCTCCGATTCTTCAACAGGTTCATCGAACCTGGAACCTGCGGTCTGAACAATGATCGGGGAGTCGGCTGACTGCCCCTCCGGGTAATCCTTGTAAAGTCGCTGAAGAAGGTGCTTATTCTCGCCGTATGGTCCCTCTTCATTCTCACCCTCGAGCAGGTTCATTACCAATTGCTTAAGATCATTCATGTCCCGCTTCATATCAAAGAGCACTTTGTAGAGCAACTCCCGTTCGGAAATCTTAGCTGTCTCCTCTCCTTTGTAGAGTATTGGAAGTTCACTGACCTGACTATGTGGCAGGTATTTTATCAGGGTTTCTTCATCGATCTCCCGTTTCTTTTCTATGATAGAGATCTGCTCGGTGATATTTTTAAGCTGGCGGATATTTCCGGGCCAACGATAGTTGATCAGCACAGGTACAGCCTCCTCATCCAGCTGGATCGGGGGCATCCTGTATTTCTCGGCTGCATCGCTTGCAAATTTGCGGAACAGCAGGTGGATATCTTCTTTCCGGTCCCGCAACGAGGGCACATAAATCGGAACGGTATTGAGGCGGTAATATAGATCCTGCCGGAACTTCCCGCCAGTGATGGCATCCGGGATGTTGATATTGGTAGCTCCCACCACCCGCACATTGGTCTTCAGTACCTTGGAAGAGCCCACCCGCATAAACTCACCGCTCTCAAGGACCCTAAGTAATCGCACCTGTGTTGACAATGGCAATTCTGATACCTCGTCCAGAAAGATGGTCCCGCCGTTGACCACTTCAAAATAGCCTTTCCGGGCTTCATGCGCTCCAGTAAAAGAGCCCTTTTCGTGACCAAAGAGTTCAGAATCTATGGTCCCTTCCGGGATGGCGCCGCAGTTCACTGCAATGTAAGGACCATGTTTGCGTGCACTCAACTGGTGTATGATCTTCGGAAAAAATTCCTTTCCGGTTCCGCTTTCTCCCGCGATGAGTACAGTGATATCGGTAGGCGCCACCTGCCGGGCGACATCGATGGCCCGGTTAAGTAAAGGTGAATTGCCGGTGATCCCAAATCGCTGCTTAATCGCTAAAATATCCATTTTACGTGCTAAGAAGACTTATATTCTATAAACAAAAATACGATATATTTACCTGATGGTAGCTCCCATCTTCCCGGAAAATGCCTCTGCCAGTCGTTCCATCACGTTGTCGATCTCTGCATCTGTCAGGGTTTTTGAATCGTCGCCGAGGAGAAAACTGACCGCATAGGACTTCTTTCCGGTTTCGATCCGTTCCCCTTCGTATACATCAAAGAGACCCACATGGAGAAGGAGCTTCCGCTCGGTTTCGAAAGCGACCTGCCGGACCTGATCAAACGTGGTCTCCATGTTCAGGAGTAGAGCAACGTCTCTTCTCACAACCGGAAACCTGGGTAATTCTGCGTACCGTAACTCTTTTCCGGGAATCAGTTGTAACATAAGGTCCCAGTAAAGGTCGGCATAAAGAACCGGCTGCCTGATATCAAACTGACTCAGCACCGACTTCCGAAGAGAACCGGCTGAAACCAGGATCTCTCCCTTACTCTGATAGGCGAATCCAAAGGAGAAGAGAGGGGATTCAACAGGGACCAGGTCTAATTCTGCCGGATCGATCGATATCCTGTCAAACACAGCGGAGAGAATTCCTTTGAGCTGAAGGATGTCAGCCGGTGTGTCATCGGCATCCCAGCTCTCCGGCGCTTTCCGGCCAGTAAGAAAGAGAGCCAGCCGCTGCTCTTCATGATATCCGGGCAAGGGATCACTGCTTTTGTCTTCTGCCAGTGAATAGACCGTGCCGGTTTCGAAGAACAAAAGGTCCAACGCTTTCCTGTTCAGGTTATACACAATGGATTCAAGTCCTCCATAGAGGAGAGACTGACGCATGACATCCAGATCGCGGCTGCTGGGATTGAGTATCCGCACACACTTCTCCACCGGGAAGAGGGCATTATCCTCATAGTATGTGGACCGCGTCAGAGAGTTATTCATGATCTCAAAGAAGCCGTTTGAGCTCAGGAGATCGGAAACGATGTTCCGGATTGTATCTGGATCTTTTCCCGGAAGGAAGGAGACAGATGATTTAACCTCCTGCGGAATCGGGATGTTATTGTATCCATAGATACGCAACACCTCTTCAATCACATCGGCTTCGCGCGTGACATCCACTTTACATGCAGGTATCAACAAGTCAAGCCTGGAAGAGCTCTCCTGCACAATGGTGATGCCAAGGTCAGTCAGAATGCTCTTCACCACCTCTCGCGGAATCTCTTTTCCAATCAGGCGGTCGAGGCTCCTGAAGGTGAGTATGACCTTGCTTTTTGCCCGGGAGTGGCGGTAAATATCCACCAGCTCCGAGGCGAACTCTCCGCCAGCAATCTCCTTGATAAGCAGGGCAGCGCGCTTCAGGGCATAAAGGGTCATCTCGATATCGGTCCCCCTTTCAAAACGGAATGATGCATCGGTCTGAAGCCCGTGGTGCCGGGCTGTTTTCCGGATGGAAACCGGGTTGAAGCAGGCACTTTCCAGGAAGAGGTTCCTTGATGATCCGGTCACCCCTGAGTTCACACCTCCGAAGATGCCCGCAATACACATGGGGGCGGCTGTATTACAGATCATCAGGTCATCGGGGGTGATGATACGTTCTATTTCATCGAGTGTGGTGAAGCCCAGCTCGTCCGGAAACTTCTTTACAACCACTTGCCCCCCTTCAATCTTGTCTGCATCAAATGCATGCAATGGCTGACCCAGCTCCATCAGCACAAAATTCGTGATGTCTACAATGTTATTGATGGGCCTCAAACCTACTGAAAGTAGCCTGTTCTTAAGCCAATCTGGTGATTCACCCACCCTGATATTGGTGATAGTCAATCCTGAATAACGGGGACTCCCCTCCTCATCTTCCACTACAACCTCAATCCGGCGCTTTTCATGGTCGGGCTTGAAAACAGAGACATCCGGCATGGTCAGGAATGCTCTTCCGTTGGAAGCTACCTGTTCTTTCCCCAGGTTGTTATAAACAGCCACCAGGTCGCGGGCAACACCCACATGGGAAGCTGCATCACTACGGTTGGGCGTCAGTCCGATCTGATAGATTACATCCTCCGAAACCTGAAAATACTCTTTCGCAGGTGTCCCCGGTATGGCCGAAGGATCGAGCACCAGGATACCCTCGTGGGAAGTCCCTACTCCCAGTTCATCTTCGGCACAGATCATCCCTTCCGATACCTCCCCCCGTAGTTTTGCCTTCTGGATTACCAGCTCTTGATCCCCTCTGTATAATCGTGTTCCAACCGTGGCAACAGCCACCTTCTGGCCGGCTGCTACATTGGATGCTCCACATACGATGGGGAGCAATTCCGGGCCGCCAACGGATACTTTCGTAAGGCTGAGGTGGTCAGAATTGGGATGGGATTTGCACTCCACAACCTCTCCGATGAGGACCCCTCTGAGTCCCCCCCTGACACTCTGCCACTCCTCCACATTTTCCACTTCGAGTCCGCATCCGGTCAACATCTCCCCAACATCTCCGGGAGAGAGGTCAACAGATAGATATTGTTTCAGCCAGTGGTATGAGATTTTCATTGATTGATTCCGTTACAAGGGGCAAAATTAGGGATAAAATCCGTAAGATCAGCTGATGAGTCCCCAGTTATGCTCGTATTTATGAATCATCCGGAGATGACGGTTCAGTCGCTGGTTTTCCGGACGCTCCAGTCCCGGATCTTCTTCGATGATCCGGGTGGCCAGGTTCCGGCTGTACTTTAACACGTTTTCGTCTTTGACGATATCGGCGATCTTCAGATCCAGGATTCCGCTTTGCTGGGTTCCTTCCAGGTCGCCCGGTCCGCGTAGCTGCAGGTCGGTTTCAGCAATCCGGAACCCATCCGTGACATGCACTATTGTTTGAACCCGTTTGCGTGCATCGTTTGTCAGTGTATCCGAAGTCATCAGGATGCAGAACGACTGATCAGCACCCCGGCCAACCCGGCCCCGAAGCTGATGCAACTGGGAAAGGCCAAAGCGTTCTGCATTCTCGATCACCATCACGGAGGCGTTGGGGATGTCAACACCCACTTCAATGACCGTAGTGGCCACCATGATCTGTGTTTGTCCTATGACAAAACGCTGCATCTCAAACTCTTTATCAGCGGATTTCATCTGCCCGTGGACGATGCTGATGGCATATTCCGGCAAAGGGAATTCCCTGACTACCGCATCATAGCCATCCATCAGGTTCTTGAGATCCATGGTCTCTGACTCCTTGATCAAAGGATAGACAATATAGACCTGGCGCCGCTCCTTGATCTTCTTCTTCAGGAAGCCGAAAAGCTCCAGCCGCCTCGACTCGTAAGCATGGCGGGTAACTACCGGTTTGCGGCCGGGTGGCATTTCGTCGATGACGGAAGCGTCGAGATCGCCATAGAGGGTCATGGCCAGCGTCCGGGGGATCGGGGTTGCTGTCATGACCAGGACATGCGGGGTGATACGGTTTTTCTCCCAGAGTTTCGCCCGCTGGGCAACTCCGAACCGGTGTTGTTCATCGATCACCACCAGACCCAGGTCCTTGAATTGCACATACTCTTCCAGCAGAGCATGGGTGCCAATTACGATATGGATATCTCCGTTGACCAGTCCCTGTTGCATCTCTTTTCTATCGGCTGTCCTGGTGGATCCGGTCAGAAGCCGTACCTCCACGCTCATTCCATCAAGCATCCGGCTGATCGTTTGAAAATGTTGATTGGCAAGGATTTCAGTGGGAGCCATAATACAGGCCTGGTATCCGTTGTCCAGTGCGATCAGCATGGTCATCAGGGCCACCAGGGTTTTCCCGCTGCCCACATCACCCTGAAGTAAGCGGTTCATCTGTTTACCGGAACCCAGATCGGCCCGGATCTCTTTGATCACCCGTTTCTGGGCGCCGGTCAGCTCAAAAGTCAGATGGTTCCGGTAAAACCGGTTGACGAATTCGCCTACATGGGCGAAAGGATGTCCTTGCTGTTTATGCAACCGGAGAAATTTTTGCTGCAGCAACCGGAGCTGGATGAAGAAGAGCTCCTCGAATTTCAACCTGGCTTGTGCGCGTTTCAGATGATCGGGACTTTCCGGGAAGTGAATGTTGACAAATGCCTCCTGGCGGGGAATCAGTCGCAGGGATTGAAGGATCTCCACGGGTATCGTCTCCGGAACATGAAACTTCTCCAGGAGAAGCAGCGTCTTCATCACTTTCGAAATCCCTCTGCTATCCAGTCCTTTCGCCTTAAGTTTCTCCGAAGAGTTATAGAGAGGTCTCAGTACCTCACTCAGGGGGGGAGGTTGATCGGATGGTACTTCAAGCTCGGGATGGGCGATGTTCCAACGACCGCTGAAGCGGTTGGGCCGGCCGAAGATCACAAACTCTTTACCGGGGATCAGTTTATCAGCCACCCATTTGTGTCCCTTGAACCACACCAGATCCAGGGTGCCGGTGGGATCGGCTACGGTAGCTACCAACCTCCGGGAGCGGGGCGGGCCGATCGTCTGTACCGATCTGATGACCGCTTTCACCTGGATAAATGTCATCTCCTCCCGGATCTCTGTTATCTTATAGAACCGGCTTCTGTCGACATACCGAAAAGGAAAATATGAGAGTAACTCACCAAAGGTATGTACCTGAAGCTCTTTCCGAAGCATCTCGCCCCGTGCAGGCCCTACTCCTTTGAGGTATTCGATTGGTGTCGATAAAAATGGCAATTTTTAATACTCCCAGAGGCCCTCTTCGAATTCGAAGATCTCGTTCTTGGCACGTTCTGACTCCAGCAATGCATCCACGCCTATGGCGTACTGGTTGATCTGGCGGTCGTACACATTCTCAAACTTTGTGATGTAGCTTCCAAAGATGCGTTTGGTGAAGGCATCGTCGAAGCTCATCCGGCCGGCGGAGCCGTTTTTCATGTTGAAGATCTCAGCGTGCGCAAAAAAATTCCGGCATTCGGGAAAATATACCCAGAAAAGCTGCTGGTCGCCACGGTATTCTCCCTGATCCGTATAGCTGGCCATCAGCGGGCAGATTCCAAGAATCCGGACTTCAAAAACCGATCGTTGTTTGTCAAAAAACCAATCTTCTTTAATCATGAATTTCTTTACATCGGAGGCATAAAAGGGTTTGGTAATCACCGTATCAAAATCAGTTCCGTCAGGTCTCTTCAAACTTACCCGCTCAGGTTGTTCCAGCTTATCCATCATCTCCTTAAAAGTGATGGGATAAAGAAACTGGTCATTGGTTGTGGAGTAAGCCGTAAGGGTTCCCTCACGGAGGCCGTCCATCAAAACCTGGACAAGGCTTTTCCAGCTGCCCTGTGGTTGTTCCGGATAGTAATAGGGCAGGTTCATCTTCTCCCTCATATCCACTGTTCTCCAGATCCGTTTGGTCCATACGATATCGGCCTCCCGAAGGTAGACGTAGGGAATCGGCTGTAACTCCACGATCGCCGATTTATCGAAGATGCCATCCCGTGGAGGGGCTTCCAGAACTTGTCCGAAGGAAGTCAGTTTTAATCCCGTGAAACACGTTGCAATTAAAACGATCATGAGCATTTTTTTCATAGTTCCTCCCTTATCTTAGGATATTAGTTGATCTTTAAACTTATGGATGAGATATTCCTGTCGCCATCGGGTCCTCTAACCGCGATATCCTCAAACCAGATACGCTTGTTTTTCTTGGCATCCTGGATGATCCGTGTTATCTCCGGAGTAAGGCGGTTGCCCTGCACCGGGATTTCCGTGATATATCCGGCTATATCGGTAACGAAGGTATACGATATGACGGTATACCTCAGGTCAAAGTCAAACCAGGCCGGCATTTCTGCCACGAGGTAGGGGCCAGCCAGCAGGATGCTTTTCGATACCATTCCCTCGTCTTTTCCCCCGATGGTAGCAATCGGGTCTGGTACTATTTTGAGCCTGAACGTGCTGGAACCCATGCTTTTTGTTTTTCCTGAGAAGATAGCATTCACTGAAATGATAGCTTCCCGTGTGCCTTTGGGCAGATCATAGACGATCCAATTGTCGCCATCAGCTTTGATTCGACCCTCTGTTATGGAGGGGATGATCCTCTCAGGACTTCCCGGAACAGAGATAGAAACCGGATTCTCAACCCCTATGTAAAACACATTCATTTTCGTGGGAGAGATGGTCAGCGCCGGTTTGGCTACGATGTATTCATCCTTGAAGTGGAATGACATGGTGTCGCCCAGGGGGCTGATGATCTTGATGATCCCTGCAAACCGTTTCAGTCCTTCGGAAGTGGCCGGGAGTTTAAGGGTTACAAGCCCACCCGTACCTTCCAGGGGGGAAGCCAGATGGTAGTTAGCCGGAGTCAGGGTGTCGGCTCCGAACAGGTACCTGACATTCGGATTTTGCTTCGTGTCATAAGCTGCCACCAGGATCTCTGCCTGGTACTCTTCTCCGATAAAGACATAGTTGCTTTTAGGGATCACCTTGGCCTTGATCTCATCAAATTTCCAGTCTTCCGCTGTTACGGATGCGTATAGGTTATTGATCACGTCAAACTCCGCATTGAGGATCTGGGCTTTGATCTCATTTAAAATGGTCACGGCAGCGGCAAGAATGGTGTGATAGAAATTGTGCATCTGCCAGTTCTGCTCCACACCGTTGGCATCGTAATACGGCCCATCGGTACTCAGTCCAATCTTGATTATTCCCCGGTATTTCTGGTCAACCAGGTTGAGCATATCTTCCCGGTACTTCTCAATGCGTTTTCGCAACTCCGCGGCCCTTCCTGTTGATCCATCGTGGGACTGACCGATAAAGAATTCTGTGGGAACATCAAAATTATCTTTTCGTGAAGTCTCGGCCAGCTTCATATTCCAGGCTTCCTGTATTGTCTGTAACCGCTCTGTCTTTCTGATAACTTCAAACTTCAGGGAGTCAACATAGGCAATCAAATCATCTGACAACTTGTGTGCCTCCTGCGCTTTTTCCCAGTTGGGGCCAACTTTTTCAGGCGCTATCTGGTATTGCTGCTTGAATTTGCTGTAGGATGCGTCCAGTTTCTGAGAAAAATTCGCGTTGGTGGTCTCCATGGTTTCGTTAACCACAATGAATGCATCCAGGATCTGTTTCGATACATTCAATGCCAGGAGTGCTGTCAGAACCAAATACAGCATCCCAATCAGTTTTTGTCTCGGTGTCTCTTTATATCCAGCCATTAATCTCTTTCTTAGTCTTTTAGATAAATCTCTCGGATTTTTTACCCTGATCTATTTGCTCATATTGACATTCATGGCTGAAAGCATGTTGCCGTAAACCTTGTTGAGGGCGGCAACATTTTGTGCCAGGATGCTGACCTCCTCCTTAAACCTGCCTGTACGTTCCACTGATTCATTCATGTTGGCAAGGAACCTGGAGATGGAATCGTGCATTTGTCCGGTAACATCCACCTGCTTGGTAGTAGCCTGGAACTGCTCTTCAACAGCGGTGTTGAGGGCGGCCAGATTCTCTTTATATTGACCGGAATTTACCGTTGATTCATCAAGATTCTGAACCAATTGGCGGAGTACCTGATTAAACCGGTTGGTATTCTCCATCTGCTCGTTCGAATTCTGCAGATTGATTTCATACATGGCATTCAGGGCCGAGAGGTTACTTGAGATCTTTTGCAACTGTTCGTTATAGTTCTCCCCGTGGGTGGCAGTGTGACTCAGCGCATCGGTTGTTTTGGAGAGGATCTCCGCCGATTCGTTGTACCTTTCAACGAACCTGTTTGAGCTGGCGGTGATATTGGTGATGCTTTTGTTCAGCTCCTGGTTCAGGTTAGCTTCTTCATTCAGTGTTTCGGCAACCCGGGCATAGACGCCCGACAGGTTTGCGGCATTCTGTGAAGCAGCCTGCATGTTCTGTAGTTGCTCCTCCGTAACGCTTGAGGCCTCGTTCAGGGTCTGTGATGTTTTGCTATAGGATGTCGACAATTCAGAAACCGATGCTGTAGCTCGTTTCAGGGTGTCAACATACTGGTCGTTAGCCAGAGAGGCATTGCTCACATTGGAGAGTTGTGATGTGGTTTCCGACAGGTTTCGCAATCCTGTACCCAGACTCTCAATCAACTCCGGTCCTATTTTCACCTTTTCGAGCATGTCATCCAGCTGCTGTGTTACCGAACCGGTAGGAACTCCGTGTTCATCCACTTCACCGTGGTAGATGCCTGCCAGCTGTGGGTAGACCAAACTCCAGTCGGGTTCGACATGAGGTACTTCGAACGCTGAAAAGAAGAAAATGATTGACTCGCATCCCAGACCAATGATCAACATAATATCGGCTCCCGGATAGTGGTTGATCTTGAATAAGGCACCGAGAATTACGACGGATGCTCCCCATCCGTACAATTTTGACATGAAGTTACGGTAGGTTCTGGTTTTTGCGAATTGAAATATACCCATTGTGTTTCTGAATTAATGAAGTTGGTTTGACTATTATTTATATACTTTTGAAGCACGGGCAGGATTGTCGTCCTTCTGCCGTCCCAGGAAGTTTTGCACGCAACGGAATCCGACATAACATTTCGCGGTGTCCTGATATTCATAAGCACGTGACGAAACTCGCAGGTAATAGGCCACATCCTTCCAGGATCCGCCGCGGATCACTTTCCGCTTCAGGGCAGGAGGATCGGCATCTTTGGCGTTGTATTGGTAATCGGGATTCAGATCCCAGGCAAAGTTGTAGGATGAGGGATGAAATGCAGAGTTGGTCCATTCAGCCACATTTCCCGACATATCGTAGAGACCAAAATCATTGGCCGGGTAATGGGCAACAATCACCGTATGTGCGCCTCCATCGTCAATATAATCACCCCGTAAAGGCTTGAAGTTCGCCAGGAAACACCCTTTGTCGTTACGGGTATACGGACCACCCCAGGGATAGGGGTTCCCGTCATATCCACCGCGGGCTGCCCATTCCCATTCCGCTTCGGAGGGGAGACGGAAATCGCTGATGGCTGTTTCGCCTTTCTTCCCATAGAGGAAACTGTTCTTCAGCTGGGTTCTCCAGATGCAGAAGGCCTTAGCCTGTTTCCAGTTGACGCCTACCACAGGATAGTGGTCATAGGCGGGATGCCAGAAATACTTTTCGGTCATCGGATCATTGAATGAGTATACATAATCTTGGATCCAGCAAAGGGTATCCGGGTAGATGTTGATGACCTCTTTCCGTACATATACCGAGCGGTCTTGCAACCCTTGCGGACGGTTGGCAAGACTGGCTTCCTTGATATCCCCGCCCTGGGAATAATCTTTTGCTGCCGCAGCTTTCAAATCGACAAAGTAATACTCAAAGTAGAGTTTTCTGGTGTCGATCTCTTTTCTTCTGAAATATCTCTCTTCCTCAGGCAGATACATGTCAGCCAACGCATCTCTAACATCCTGTTCTTCAGAGTCCCACTCAAGCTTCGTATCCCAGTTGAGGAAGGGGGGATCGTAAACTTCGCCGGTTTTCTCATTTTCCGACAACAGGTAGAGATCTGGCTGAACCTCACCCAGGATCCGGCGGGCAATCGAGTCCCTGACCCAGTAAACAAACTGCCGGTATTCGTTGTTGGTGATCTCTGTTTGATCCATAAAAAAGGATTGGACCGTTACTGTTTTTGCGTTGTTGATCTGGGTGTAGAGAACATCTTCGTCGCCAATACCCATAGTGTAGCTGCCCATTGGAATGTAGACCATGCCAAAGGGATCAGGCTGAAAGTAACGTTTTCGGTTCTTCACACCTGTGAGTTCTCCGCTGCCTGAGTTTCCGCAACTTCCCAGAAAAAGGAGCAGGGCGAAATAGATGAGCAGTCTTTTCATTTTTTGGCTGATTAAATGATGAAAAATAACGCTGCGTATTGGGTTTTAGTATTTATTTTCTCTCAAGAATCCGAATAAAACGGCAAAGATAAACATTTATTATCATAAGAAACGCGTGTTTTTATACCTCTTCCTGTATTTTTCCACCTCAATCTTGAAGCAGTATCCCAGCATCACCTCAATGCTGCCATTGTTGAAACGGCTTAAAGCAGAAGTACTTATATCATAGGATATTCCAATGCGGAAACTCTTGATGTTGGCACCCGCCAGCACCGCCACGGCATTGTCATAAGGATAGAAACGACCCTCAAGGCCTCCCCAGAATTTCTTTTTATAGGCCAACAAGGCCGAAATACTAAATCCAAAAACAGCTCCGTCGTAAACGATAAGGGCAGAAGGTTTGATTTCAAAGGTGGGGTGATTCGGGATCATCCAGTTATACCCACCCGTCAGGAAATAGGTCCTGCGCTGCTGATAATAAGAGTTCCGGGCTTTGGA
>JADHVQ010000061.1 GCA_016783905.1 Bacteroidales bacterium
GGATGTCTGCTGAAAATCACTGGCAACACCATGGAACTGGTCGGGAACCGGCCGTTACGAATCTTTAAATTCGGAGAAGAGACCCGGGAACTGAATGCAGGGGAGGATCTGGGATTTCTGCTAGGCCCCTAAACCCCCTGAAGGGGGATTTAGGGGCTTAGTAGCTAATATTTTACCACTTTCCCTGTAAAAGGTATTTTCCCGGGAGTTTCAAACCGGATAATATAGATCCCGGATTTCAGAAAACCGATGTCAACATTGGATTTTCTCTCACCGAAAAGTCTTTCGTGGATGAGCTCCCTGCCAGCCTGGTCAAACAGAACCATCTCCAGCTCTTTCTCCCCGGTTTCCACGAAAAGGGTTCCTGAAGCCGGGTTGGGATAAAACCTGACCATCATGGCTTCACCAGGTGGTTGATCGGAGGGGTTTTCTATCCCGGTAAAAGGAGGTCTGGGAAGCTGCTTCGGTGTATAGATACGGTATTCCCCCTCCATGAGTGAAATGGGGGCCGAACCATCTGTAACCAGGATAGAATCTCCTGTCCAGTACTCATACCAGGTTCCGGTGGAGGTAAAATTGGGAATGATCTCCTTCTCTTCGATGTCGAAATTACCCAGAACGACGATATCCATGTCGTTATCCCGGAGGATGACGGATTTCATGGAGTTGACCACATTCAGGGTGTAGTTAGTTGATTTGAAGGCGGGTTGCGTTTGTTTCAGTTTGGCCAGTGAGGCGAACACATTATATACATACCTCCTTCTCCATTGCGCATAGTAGTCCCAACGGACAGGCTTAGGGGCGAGTCTCGATTCGGAAGTTCCGGTTGGCCAGTTGATCGAATAGTCGTATCCAAGCTCTCCGAACTGCCAGATCATCTTTGGCCCCGGGATGGTAAAGAAGAAATTGGCAGCCAGCTCAATCCGTTTCAAACCGGTGGTGGTATCCTTGACATTGCAGGGAGGAAGGGTTGAGTTCCCCCAGGTGATGTTCTTGTACATCATCCGTTCTTCGTCATGGCTCTCCATGTATACAACGAGATTGGGATCGTCCCAGCCACGTTTTTGATAAGATGCCCAGGAGAGATTCGATTTTCCATTCTGGTTCCAGCCCATTGATCCTTCACCATACGGGCCGGTCATGTTTCCCCACAACATCATGTCATTGGCTGCCAATACGATCTCTTCGTCGTTATCAGCGAAGTGTTCAAGGATGACATATGCTTTTGGATTTACCGACCAGATGGCGTTGGCATAATTTTTCAGGATGTTGATCCTGTCCTGGTCATACTGCCCCCAAAAAGCCACATTGTTGGGGTATGAATTTCGTTGCGTAAATCCTTTGGAGAGGTCGAACCGGTAACCATCGACATGGTATTCCCGGATCCAGTAACGGATCAAACGCTCCATGTAGGAGCGGGTATAGATGCTTTCATGGTTAAAGTCATACCCTACATTATAAGGGTGTTTCGGGATCTCGTTGAGCCAGGGATTATCAGCTGCAGGCCGCTGGCTGGCACCGTTCCAGTATAATCTGACCAGGGGCGATTGCCCGAAATGATGGTTGCATACGATATCGAGTATCACCGCGATCCCTTTGGCGTGGGCAGCTTCCACGAGCTGTTTGCAGCTGTTTTTAGGACCGTAATATTTATCAACGGCGAAGCTGAAATCAGGATTGTATCCCCAGCTGATGTTCCCTTCGAACTCCATAATCGGCATCAGTTCGATGGCATTTACACCCAGGTTCTTCAGGTAATCCAGGGTATCGATCAGGGATAGAAAATCGTGTTGGGCAGTAAAATCCCGGATCAGGATCTCATAGATAAAAAGGTCGGTTACATCAGGTGGTGTGAACGTTGAAGGTTTCCATGGATAGGGATCCTGAGCGGTTTGCAGGACGGTTGCAATCCCGGTGGTTTTGCCGGTCGGATAGGGAATCAGGTTGGGGTAGGTAATGGGTGAGATATATTTGTCATCCGGATCACTCACTTTATCGGCATAGGGATCCCCGATCCGGAGTGTGCCGTTAACCAGGTATTGAAAAATATACTCTATCTGAGGGATGAGACCGGTAAGTTCAATCCAGAATCGATTCCCATCAGGCGTTTTGTACATGTAGAACAGTGAGTCGAGCGCCCAGTTGTTGAAATCGCCGATAGCAAAACAGTTTTGCTTGCCGGGAGCAAACAGGGAGAGGATCACCGTGTTGTTGTTGATATAATTGATCCCGTCGATGGTTCCCGGTGGAAGGGCTGCTACCGGAGAGGACGGAATGACCATATAGGCAAAGGAATCTGCTGCAGTAGCGGTATCGTTCTTAGCAAGGATCTTCACGTAATGGTGTACCCAGTTATGCCCGAAATTATCGGCCAGAATAGTGTCGGTGAGTTCCTGACCGGCTACCGATTTTACTACTACATCATTTATGATCAGAAACAATGAATCTGCCAGCAGGCTGAAGGCCTCTACCGGAATGCTGTCCAGCTGGTTGACCAATAGGTTTTTATCCGCAGGCTGGATGATGTTTATATTGGTATAGGTTGGGTAGACATCCGCAAAGATGTCGCTTCCGTCACTATTGCGCCCAACCCTGGAGCCATCTGAATTCCTGAAGACAAAAGCCATCTTCAGGATCTGTTCCGAACCGGGTACGCCATAATATTCCCTGATAGAGGGTCTCACTTCGAGTTTATAAAGATTATTTCCCAGGGGGATCATCTGCGCTTTGGGCGTGTTTTGAGTCCAGCCGGCCACCACATATCTCCAGTCGGTGGGAGAGGCGCTGAGGTTGGTGATCACGCCTGTGTGTGCATAGATCGGTGGGGGGACATTCGTCAGCTCTCCGTTTCCCAGGGTGGCATCGAAGATCACGTCGCAGGAGTCAATGTCGATGGGAAACTCCGGATCGGTAATGACCACCTGTGGGAAGGCATGCCAAATCATGGCCAGAAAGCCGATCAGGAGGAGTAGTCTAAGTCCGTTCATTGTTACCATGTTGAATAACCGCGAAGGTACAAAATCCCCGGGGCTATTAAAAACCGTAGGGGCAATTCATGAATTGCCCCTACGGTTGATTGCCCCATCAGGAATGGGGTAATGAAATTAAATGTCCCTAATATTTAAGGAATTTAGCGGTACCCACGCTTCTGTCGTTGCCGAAGAACTTCACAAAATAGACTCCGGCCCTGAGCATGTTGGTGGGTAGTGTCAGTTTGCGTGTAGCTACATTGCTGACCGACATCACCTCCTGTCCCATGCTGTTGTAAACAGCGATGCGGGTAATCTGGTCGAGGTGCTCAAAGGTGATCTGATCGGCTACAGGATTGGGGTAGAATTTCACCCAGGTGTTGCCCACCTCCTGGATTGCCAGGCCACCAATTGCATCCGTTGAATAGACCATAACAGGCAAACCTACGGCTGAATCACCACTTTCGGCAATCGGGGTCACCTCGAAGGCAACGAATTTTCCGATCTCAGCATTCTGGGTGGTATAGGTCTTGGTAGTGGCGTCCGGGATCTCCGTGAGGTTGGTTCCGGCGTTATCATCAGCCCAGTACCATTTGAAGGTGGATGGACCCTCCGGGATTCCATTGACATTCTCATAGGTGTAGACACCGGTAAGCTCGTTGCCGACAATCAGTGTCCCGTCAATCATCAGGTTGTATGCCCATGGTGGAGTCAGAACATTCGGATCCTTGTTGTCATACCAGCAATAGTAGATATTCTGGAAACCACCTGTGGTGTCTTGGAGGTCGTATTTCCGGTTGGGTCCGCCACCGGGGAACTCAGAGGTACCCCAGTTGCCGTTAAACCGGAATTTGAATTCGATCGGGGAGCCGCCAATGTTGATGGTATCGAGCATCATGGTGATCACATAGATGCTGTCGTTACCCCGGTCGAAACAAACATCATACGCACCCCAGCCGTTCATGTTACCGGCAATGTCAAGGTAATCGACCATCGGATCAAAGTGACCCGCTGTGATCTGGTACGACATGTTGCACTGGAACAGCATCGGGACAGTGGCCGGGTTGTAATCATTGTAGATATTGAGGACGGTCATAGGTTGAGCCGGAGCCAGGAACATACGGTTGGGACCTCCGTCCGGAAACTCGGAGGTAGCCCAGTCGCCGTTGATCCGGTACTTGTATTCATAAATGGTGCCGGCATCAAGGGTGTATGGAGTCTCATAAACAAACGATGTTCCCACCTGGGTCATGTGGGGTGATCCGGCCCAGCCATTCATACTTCCGGCCATATCCAGGAAATCAACAGCGGGATCAAACGTGCCGAGATCAACCTGATATGTCATATCGCATTGGAACATGACCTCGTTGATCGGATCATCATTCCACCATACATCAATGGAAACGACTCCGGGTACAGCGGTGTAAGGCCTGGTAACATCTTCGGGTATGTCCTCATTGATCCTGAAATGAACATTGTAGACTACCCCTGAGTCGAGTCCCTCTTCCAGGGTTCCTGTGTAGATAAGATCCAGACTTGGGTCGAGCAGGATGGGGTCGAACCTTTCGGCTACAATGGCATAGACGTCATCGGCGAGCGGATCAAAGATCCCCTCTAAGGCAGCTTTATTCATGTTCACCCTGAAGGAGAACTTTGGATCAGCTGACGTAAAGGCCAGGGGGATGAAAAAGTCGATGCATTCGGATCCCGGGTTTGGAGAGGGACCTACAGGACCATCTCTTCCATCTTTTGAATCCCATTGGCCGTCATTGAAAACGGCACAAATATGGGTTACAATGGTACCGGCTTCGATGCCATAGAAAGCGGCGGGATTGTAAGCGATGGAATAGGTTCCATCTCCGTTATCCGTCAGGTGTGGGGACTGTCCATTTGCACCAACGGCATTGTATTCCACCACGTTCTGCCAGTTATTTCCGCCAATGGTTACTCCCGAATGCATGTAAACAAGGGGTACACCTACCAGGGAACCGGCCTGGTAACATGCCATTTCGGGGTTGAAGGTGAGGATAATGTCATCAAACACGGTTGCGCCGGCCGGCTCTACGGTGATTGCGTCGGGCATTTGTGCCTGGGAAACATTCAATACAGCTGCAAATGCAAACAGCATCAGCAGGCTTTTTACACAATTTACAGTAAATTTTCTCATGCGATTCAGGTTTTAATTATACGTATGGATTGTCATTTAATACACAAATATACTCGATTCATAATTAATATTATAAAATAATGTAATATTTTTTTTATTTTTACGGGAAAGATACCATAATAAAAAATCAAGGCTATGAGGAAAATTGTACGATTGAAGGCTCTGTTCCTTTCTATTGCACTGGCTTTTAGCTGGGTAACTGCTTTTGCTCAAACCGGCGTGGTTACAGGGGTTGTGACCGATGCGCAAACAGGCGAATCCATTCCAGGTGCCAACGTGTTCATAGAGGGAACAACCATTGGGATGTCCAGCAGCATGGATGGACAATACTCCTTTGACGCACCTGTAGGGAAACAGGCGCTTGTATGCAGTTATATCGGGTATACGACCATGACTGTGGAAATAATGGTTGTCAGGGGTGAAACGGTGATCCGGAATTTCAAGATCGCTGAGGATAACCTGCAACTCGATGAAATTGTTGTCGTGGGATATGGGACAGAACGGAAGCGTAATATCACCAGCTCCATTACCACGGTAAAAGCCCAGGAGATTGAGTCTATTCCGGTGGAGAACTTCGGAAAAGCATTGCAGGGCAGGACTCCCGGGGTGCAGATCACCTCCGATAACGGGTTGCCGGGTGGAGCGGTCACCTTCCGTATTCGTGGGACCTCTTCCATTAAGGCCAGCAGCGAACCCCTGTATGTGGTAGATGGGGTGCCTGCGATCACAGGAAGTTACACCAACGAATCAGGCTTCCCGGATAAATCAAATGTCCTCGCCCAGATTGATCCGGCGGATATCGCTTCGATTGAGATTTTGAAAGATGCTGCTGCGGCTGCCATCTACGGAGCCAGATCAGCCAACGGGGTGGTGCTGATCACGACTAAAAAAGGGAAATTGGGCGTAGGTGAACCCAGGACAAACTTCAGTTTCAACTACTATGCCGGTGTGAACCAGGTGACCAACCGGTTGAAAATCCTTGACGGACCCGCTTACCTGAGGTTGACCAAAGAGGCCTGGTTCAATTCCGGCATGGGAACAGAGCAGCAGTACTATGAGCAGCTTCCGTACGGCATTTACAACACCAACCTCATTTATGAAGGGGATTACAATAAATTCACTGATCAGCAGAAACTGGAGACATACGAAGCCAATAAACCAATCATTGATAATTATAATACCAACTGGCTGGATGAAATGCTTAAAATGGGTTTCCTGCAAAACGCCTCTTTGTCGGCATCCGGAGGTACGGCCAGAACGCAGTATTTTATCAACGGAGCCTATTATGGTGAACAGGGATTCATCATATCAAACTCCTTCAAACGGATCAACGGAAGGGTTAACTTCTCTCACGTTGCCTCCGACTATTTCAAATTCGGGTCCAATGTGGGTGTCTCCTATACCATTAACCACAGGGTCCCAACCGGATGGGCAGGAGGTTTGGGAACAGCCCAGAGCCGTTCCTTGCCCATCATGCCGGTGTACAACAGTACCGGAGGCTACTTTGCGCCAAAGAGCTCAAACTTCACCAACGTGGTTGCTACCCGGGAAGACCTGGAGTATGGCGCCAATACCTTTTCCATCATCGGGAATGTATTTGGTGAGTTTAACTTTACCAAGTGGCTCTCTGTCAGGAATGACTTTGGTATAAATAACATCTACCTGAAGGATAACAAATATGAAGGAACCATCACCCATGAACTGGGTGATGCTACTGACAGGAGGGTACAGATAGAATCTTATTCGAACGTTATCTCCCTGAATTTAAACAAAACTTTTAACAGGCATAATGTGACCGGTTTCCTGGGATTCCAGGTACAGAACAGTACCCAATACGGGGAGTGGATCAATGGGAAAGATTTCCCGAGCCCGGAAATGAAAGAACCCGGAAGCGCTGCCCTCGTCACGGCTGACACCTGGACTGAAGCTTACGGTTTCCTCTCTTACATCGGGCGGGCAACTTACAATTTCGCTAATAAATATTATTTCACCTTCAGCTTACGGCGAGATGCCTCCTCCCGGTTTGGTCCCGGAAATAAATGGGGATGGTTCCCGGCCACCTCACTCGGATGGACCATCACGGAAGAGAAATTCTTTCCTGCCAGCGTGAAAAAAGTGCTTTCCTATCTGAAGATCAGGGGGAGTTACGGGATCACCGGTAACGCTGAGATCGGGAACTATCGCTATTTCGGTTCCTACAGCTCAACCAGATACAACGGGGAGCCCGCGATCAGACTGGATGTGATCGGAAATCCAAACCTTGGCTGGGAAAAGACATCACAGGTCGACATCGGTCTCGACTATGGATTATGGGATGGACGTCTTTCCGGTGGATTTGATTTCTACTATAAGTATACTTCCGACATGTTGCTGGATGTCAACATCCCACAAACCAGTGGCGCTTCAACTGTGATGATGAATGTCGGATCCCTTGAAAACAAAGGGATTGAGTTTTTCCTTACCAGCAACAACCTGGTGGGGAAATTCAAGTGGCAGAGCGAATTCAACATCAACCATAATAAAAATAAGATCCTGGATATCCAGGGGCAGATTGTAGCGGGTGAGAATTACGGAAATAACTATGCTCAGGAAGGATATCCGGTCGGGGCCTGGCGTTTGGTGGAATATTACGGTGTAGATCCCGAAACAGGGCAGGAGCTTTTCGTACTTGCTGACGGAACCATCGGCATCTGGGATGATACCGATCCTGATTTCTTTGATAAAAATGTCAAAGTGGTTGGAAATCCCTACCCGACCTGGTTTGGAGGATTCAACAATATCTTTTCCTGGAAAGGCTTCGATGCATCGATCCTCTTCACCTATCAGTGGGGGAATGATGTATACCGCGATGACGGAAAATTTCTGGAAGGTGGCCAGATCGGAGCCAACTGGAATCAGATGACCTCGATCGAGAACCACTGGACCAAGCCCGGCGATGTAGCAGAGACTCCTCAGTTACTGTGGAAAAACACCTATTCCACGCACAACTCTACCAGGTACCTGGATAACGGTGCCTTCATCCGTTTGAAGACCTTCGTCATTGGCTATACACTTCCATATAACTGGTCAAAGACCATCGCGATGAAAAGCATCCGGGTCTATTTCCTGACGCAGAACTTGTTTACATGGACCAAATACAAAGGGTGGGATCCTGAGGTCAACCGCGATTACAGCGGGAACATCACACAGGGAGTCACCTATCTGAGCCCTCCCCAGGCCAAAACCTTTTCGGTAGGTGTGAATCTTAATTTTTAACGTCAAAACAGAGGAATCATGAAAAAGATAATCAATCTGACAGTTGGAATTTTAGCGTTCCTGATCATCCTCACTGCCTGTGAAAAGGTGATCAACAAGGTTCCCTCCAAGAGCATCTCTGATGAAACGGCCCTCTCCACGTATGACGGGTTGCAGGCTGCGCTGCTGGGAACTTACAATGCACTTCAAAACGGAGACCTGTATGGGGGCAATGCCTGGGCGTGCGGAGATATGCTTTGCAACAACGTGAAACCATCCGGTCAGGGCAACATCGTCTATGAAGAGACCCAGATGCTGGAGAAAAACATGTCTCCCGACAACCGTCTCTCCGCTTCATACTGGGAGCGTTGCTACTATACGATCAATATGGCCAACTCCATCATTGAGGCAATCCCTGTGATAGCTCCTCCCGAGGATGATGCGAAACGCCTGCGTGGCGAATGCCTCTTTATCCGGGCCATGATCTATTTCGATATGATCAGGTATTTGGGCAATCCAAACAATGGACTGGGTGTTCCACTGATCCTGGCACCCACAGGCATTGATGCAAAACCGGCCAGAAATACCGTGGCTGAAGTATATGCTCAGATCGTTGCAGACCTGACTGAGGCAGGTGACCTGTTGCCGGCCACCAACAGCAGTCGTGCCACCAAATGGTCGGCAAAAGCGCTCCTGTCGCGCGTCTATTTTTACCTGGAACAGTATCAGAACTGTATTGATATTTCCACAGAGGTGATCAATGATGGCGGATTCAAACTGGTCGACAGCGTCAGGGATAACTTCACCAATGTCGTCACGAAAGAGATCATCTTTGCTGTGCTCAGCACGCAAACAAGCACGTCGGCAGGTACACTGAACGGTTATTACCGGCTGGCCAGCAACGCAAAATTCAGCCCTTCCAGCGGGGTATTGAAAGTGTTTACATTCACCGGTGGAGCCGAAGATCAGCGCTACACAGAGTTTTTCTATTCGGATGGCGGGAAATACTTCACCAGCATGTTCGACGACCGGTACATGAATATTCCATTGATCCGGCTGGCTGAGGTGTACCTGAACCGGGCTGAATCCCGTTTTAACCAGGGTGACGTACAGGGGGCGCTTGAAGATTTGAATGTGGTACGGAAACGAGCCGGTGTGAAGGATTCCGTAAACATCAATCCCACGTTGTTGTATGCCGAACGGTTCAAGGAGCTCTGCTTCCAGGGAGATAATTTCTTTAACCAGAAACGGCTGAAGGAGGACAAGATCTCCGACAAGAAGCTTCCCTGGAACGACCGCCGGTTGTTGTACCTGATCCCGCAGCGGGAGATCGATGTCAACCCGAACCTGCAGCAGAATTAAGTACCCACCCCAACCCCTCCCTACCAGTAGGGAGGGAGCCGGGGGGTGGGTAACTTAATGCAAGATCAAATACTGCCAGGGTTGCAGTGAAACAGTGTCCTTCCCAGTGAAGGTTCTTTCTTCATCCTTGAAAAGTTCTTTGTAGTCTCCTGCATAATCTTCCCCCTTTAACGTGAATGTTTGCGCTGTTGGCGAGAAATTGAATATGGATAGTACCCGGTCATCTCCAAGGATCCTTATAAATGCATAAATGGCGGAATCGGCGGATGTGTTCACCCTGATGAACTCCCCGCCATCATTGCCGCTCCAGAGAGCAGGATGGGAGGCTTTCAACCGGACCAGTTTGGTATAGAAGTCGCCAAGAGGAAAATCCCCCCAGGCAATCGAATCTTTTTCAAAAAAAGGCAACCGTTTGTCCAGCGCCGCTTCCTGTCCGGTATAGATCAGGGGGATGCCGGGAAATGTGAAGGTCAGCGCAGCAAACGTTTCAGCGCCTTCACCCAGCCGTTCAAAGACCGTTCCGTTCCAGGAGTTCTCGTCGTGGTTAGTGGTAAACCGCATGCGGTACGCATCAGCTGGATAGGTTTTTCGTTCAACCATTAACAGAGAGTCGATTCTGGCCGGCCTTTTTTCACCCTTTGCGATCTGGTTCATGAGATGATACAGGTCCCAGGAGTAGGTAGCATCAAAAGCGGTGTCGTGCATGTCAGGAGTATCCCATTCGGCCAGCATAAACACCTCTTTGATCATTTTCAGTTCCGGAACAGCCTGATTCCAGAATCCTACCGGGAGCATACCGGCTACATCACAGCGATAGCCATCGATATCGGTCTCCCGGATCCAATATGACAATGCGTCATTCATGTAGGTCCATAAACCCGGTTGAGTGTAATCCAGTCCGGCTACATCGCTCCAGTCGGCAACCGGAGAGATGATGTTCCCCAGCGAATCTTTTTTGTACCATTCGGGATGTGTAGTGATCAGATCGTTATCCCAGGATGTATGGTTCGCTACCCAGTCGATGATTACATACATTTCCAGTGAATGTGCCCGGCTTACCAGGCGCTTGAAATCCTCCAGCGTGCCGTACTCCGGATTGATTCCGTAATAATCCCTGATCGAGTAGTAACTCCCCAGAGACCCTTTCCGTTTTTCCAGACCGATCGGCTGTATGGGCATCAGCCATAGTATTTTGATTCCCATTTGCTGGAGGCGGGAAAGGTGCTCTTCAAACGCCCTGAATGTCCCTTCCGGAGTGAATTGCCGGATATTGACCTCGTAGATGGTGGCATTTTTACTCCATACCGGATGATCGAAATGGACAGCCGGTTTTTGCTTGCAGGCAAAGAGTGAAAACAGCATAGATGCTAAAATTACACTACTGAATAAAAAGTTCTCTCTTTTAACTTTCATTTTTTTTTATATTTTGCAAACCAATAGAACGCGGATAACGCGGATGAAACGCGGATTACCGCTGATAAGAAATCTGCGAAAATCTGCGTTACCGAAGGTATCTGCGTCATCAGCGTGCCATTTTTTGATTTGTGAGAATCTCAAATGAATTTGCCGGCAAAATTAACGATAACGTCAAATCATTCAAAGAACAAGAAGAACCAAACCGGGGGATGAATTCCTCCTGCCCAAACCGGCTGGGTATGGGGAGCTCCACCTTCTGTTCACTGTCAGCCTTGTTGAAGACTACGATGACTGCCTGATCAAGATAGAGACGCATGTAAGCATAGCTCTTGTCGGTCACGTGGAGGGGAATGAAATCCCCATAAAGCAGCGCCAGGTGCTGTCTGCGAAGATGTGTGAGTTTCTTGGTTATGTCGAGCATCCATTGCTCATGGTCTGAAAGTCCTTCAAACTGCATCATCCGGCGGTTATCGGGATCGTTGGCACCGGGCATCCCATACTCATCGCCATAATAGATGACCGGGATTCCGGGAATGGTCATGTTGAAGGCCATCAGGGAGGCAAGCCTTCGGTAACCGGTGGTATCTTCCACCTTGATTTCACGCTGCCAGCCGGCTTCCCGGTCGTCTTC
This sequence comes from Bacteroidales bacterium, assembly GCA_016783905.1. Classification (GTDB taxonomy): domain Bacteria; phylum Bacteroidota; class Bacteroidia; order Bacteroidales; family FEN-979; genus QYOJ01. The sequence continues at coordinate 11,780 of JADHVQ010000061.1, forward strand.
GCCCAGTCTCAGGGCGCCCCCCGCATAGGAGATGAACCTGGCCATATCCTGGTTTCCTGTGATGTTCCCCATCAGATGATGGCTTCCGAAAAAGGAGAGCGATTGCAATAAGGCGACGTTCAGGTCCTGAAAGGAGGTATTCGGTGCGGCAAATGCAAGCCGGGCTTCCCAGTAGAGGTTGAAATCAAACTGGGCGTCCAGCATACCGGGATTGATGTAGCTGCGGATCAGCTCCCTGCTTCCAAAGGTCTCTCCGATCTGGTAGACGGAACGGCCCTGAGGTTCCAGGATCGAATCCAGCTTCCGGGTGAGTGTACGCCAGAAAATCTCCGGCACATGCTTCGCGGCATCGTGCCGGAATCCGTCCAGCTCGTATTCATCAATCCAGTAGGCAGCTGAATCGGATACCAGCTCATATACTTCGGGTTTCGAAAGATCCAGGGTCGGCAGGAAGATGTCGAACCAGGTGGTCAGGCGGTATTCGTCCCACAACCGGATGTTTTTCCTGCCGTCGGGCAGGTCAAGCTGTGTGATCCAGTCGGGATGCTCCCGCAACAAAGGATAATCCTGATGAACGTGGTGGGAAACGAAATCAAGTAGGACACTGATATCTTGCTGATGGGCTTCCTGCACAAGCTCCTTCAGCTCTGCTGACGTGCCGAAACGGGAGTCTACCGTAGTAAGCGTCATCGGCCAGTACCCATGGTATCCCGAAAACTTACGGTGAGGTTCCGGATATTCACGGAAAGCTTCCAGGGGATTCTGAGTGACCGGAGAGAGCCACAGGGTATTGATCCCGAGGTTCGAGAAGTAGTGGTCATCGAGTTTGTCGACGATTCCCCGGAGGTCGCCACCAAAATAATTAACCCGGGGATCGACTTCGGGATCATCGACCACCCGGTCGTTCCCTGGATTTCCGTTCCTGAACCGGTCAACCATCATAAAGTAGAGGATCATGGTCTCTTTATCATTCCGGGAGAGCTCCTCCGGTTTCGTGATCACGATTCCCCGTTTCAGAGGAATCAGGAGGTCGTTGGAAACGCCATGCTGGTTGCTGCCCCAAATCCGAATGAAGCTGCGTTCGAATGCGGATGCTGCCCGGGGAATTTTGATGATCAGGGTGGAGCTGTCCCTGTACAGCAATGTTTCAGGCAGCCGGTAATTCTGCCAGAACACAATCAGGTCGTCTCTCTTTTCCACTCCGCCGATCAGAATAGTATGTACTGTAGCGTCCCTGGTGAACAGGAACGGTTGTTTGGCCGACATCAGGTTGCCTGCCCTGAGCAACGAATTATAACCGCCGATCCCGTTGCTGACCGTATCCGGATTAGCCGGATCGGATATCCATTGGCCATCGATCACCAGTTTATACTGGTAGTTCCCTGGTGTCAGGGAGAGTTCTGTCTCCCAGATGGTTCCATTAAACTGCAGGGGATTCCTGCCAGGATTCCAGTCGTTCATCTGGCCGGCGATCCACACCTGTTGATATCGTTTTCCCTGTGGATCAAAGATCACCGGGACACGGACCAGCGGAGAACGTTTCACCAGCAGATCATAGGAGTAACCGTTTGCCCGGATGGTCAGCACCGAAAGCCGGGGGATCTCATCCCCGGTGGGTTTCAGGATCAGGAAAGCGGAATCGGCCGAGAATATGACCTCTAAGGAAGGATCTGTGCCAACAGAGTCGATCCGGGCAGGTTGCCTGAAATAGTCAGCCAGCAGGATGATCGTGGAATCCTCCTGGAGTACAACAGGAGGGGCGATCTTTGTCATCAGGGGTAGTTCCGGGACCCGGATATGTTGTCTGGGAGTACAGGTTGTTAGAACCAGGATGGATAAAAGGACAACAATATAAAGAACCATTTTCTTCATGATGACGGATGTTATCTGATGATGGTCAATGTTTTAGATAGATGGTCCTGTCGTTGGTTCTCGGGCAACGCATTGAGGTAATCGATGAATTGCTGAAAACTCTGGGCTTGTATGCTGGTGTTCTGAAAGACCATAGCCAGCGCAATGAAAATTTTTAACCTCATGTTCATTTGATTAGGTTATTGCTTTTTTTCTCCCTGACGGTCAGCCAGAGAAGAGCTGAGATTGCCAGCGATATTCCGCTGATGATGAAGATGATGTTCTTATTCGCTGACCGGTGCACGATGCCACCAATCACAAAGCTGGAGACAAGCTGCGGCAAGACCACCGAGAGGTTGAAGATCCCCATAAAGAATCCCATCCTGGCTTTGTGTACCTTCTCCGACATGATGGCAAAAGGGAGGCTGACTACGGCTGCCCACCCGAAGGTGAGCACGCCCATCATGATGTAAAGCAGGATGGCGTTATGGGCCCAGAGGACGATGCCGAAATAACCCAGCGACATGGAGGCTACACAGAGGATATGGGTTTTTATCCTGCCGATCTTTTTACTCATGGGTTCCAGCAGGAAAGCCGGCCAGATGAATCCGACCGCATTCAGGATGAAAAAGGACCAGCCGATCATCTGGCCGGTCTGGATTGCGGTTTCCGGATGGATCTTTTGTTCAATGAAAGCGATGATGTAGATAAACATGGTCTGGATCCCCAGCCAGGAGAAACTGTGAGCGAAATAGAGCTTGAAGAGTTCCCCCCACTGGGTCCGGATCACCGCCGGTTTTTCCGTGACAGCATCCTCAGATCCGGTGCCTGAACCTGAATCTGAATCCGAACCCAAACCCGAACTCTCGAGTTCCCGGGGTTCCCGGATGAAGAAGAGTGGACCGATGGAAAAGAGAAAGACAATCGCCACACCGGCGTAGATCAGGGTGTAGTTGCCCAGCAGGGCGCCGGTGAGGTAAGCGAGGCTTCCGAAAAGGTTGGAGATGGATTGCATCCAGGTGAATCCCTTGGTTCTGGGTTGTCCGTTGGGGGTCAGGTCGGCGATGATCGACCGGGTGGGATTAAAGCTGATGTTGATGGAGAGGTCGAGTGTGAGCGCTACGGTGATCGCGACGGCCATCAGGCTCCCGATCCCGAAAAAATCGTTGATCCTGTCGAGGTACGGAAGAGCCAGGATCATCAGGGCTGCCAGGGTGCCACCGATGATGATGAAAGGACGGCGCCGCCCTCCCCAGAACCAGATCTTGTCGCTGATCAGCCCGATGATGGGTT
>JADHVQ010000062.1 GCA_016783905.1 Bacteroidales bacterium
GGACTCATTCTTTAAAGCAGTATAGAGATCAAAAGCTTTTTCAGGGGTTTCATTGTCATGAACAACCGCTCTTACGGCCCGGATCATAGGAATTGGCGCATCTGACTGGAATATATTTCTGCCCATGTCCACCCCGGCAGCGCCTTCCTGTACGGAACGGTAAGCCATGTTAAGGGCGTCAAGTTCAGGTAATTTTTTCCCTCCGGCGATTACAATCGGGACGGGGCATGAAGCTGTGACGGTCTCAAATCCTTCGGGGACATAATAGGTCTTGACATACTGGGCTCCCAGTTCGGCGCAGATTCGCGTAGCCAACCTGAAATATTTTGCGTCACGTACCATCTCTTTGCCCACAGCTGTTACTGCCAGGGTGGGGATACCATTGCGGATACCCATATCCACCATTTTTGTCATGTTGATGATGGATTCCCGTTCGTGTTCACTTCCGACATAAACCTGTACCGCCATGGCGGAGACATTTAGCCGTATTGCGTCCTCGATATCCACTGCCAGGTCCTCATTGGAAAGTTCCTTCAGGATACTGGCCCCCCCTGAGACCCGAAGAACAATAGATTTTTGAGTGTCTGGAGGGATCATGGTTCGCAAGGCACCCCGGGTAATCATCAGGGTATCGGCATAGGGTACCAAAGGAAGTATGTTAATATCTATCCTTTCCAGTCCTGCTGTGGGCCCTAAAAAATAACCATGATCAATAGCCAGCATGACTGTTTTTCCGCTGGCGGGGTTAAATATCCTGCTCAACCGGTTTTTCATTCCCCAATCGAGGGAGTTCGACCCTTTTAAAAAAAATCTTTCTGATGTCTGCGGTACATCATGATAAAATTGTTTTGGTTCGTTGGCTCCGTCAATATCCGCCATATAAAATCTCCTTATATTTAAAGTCTACTATATTTTATTACAAATATCGGTATTACATCAAACATAGACTTATTATCCGGAAAATAAAAATAAAAAAAATGATACTTTTGCCACTTGTTCCACGCTCAACTGTTTTTTAATTCACAATCCCAATGATCACAAATAATTTCGTTTGCCGGCACAACGGTCCAAATGCAACAGAGATCAAGGCCATGCTGGAAAAAATCGGAGTATCCTCACTCGATCAGCTGATTGATGAGACCATCCCTTCCTCGATCCGGTTAACAGAACCCATGAATCTTCCGGAAGGATTGAATGAATATCAGTTGTTGAACCACCTGAAGGAGATTGCTTCCAGGAATAAGCTGTTTAAAAGCTATATCGGGATGGGTTATTACCCTGCCATCACCCCTGGGGTGATCCTTAGAAACATCCTGGAAAACCCGGGATGGTATACAGCCTATACCCCTTATCAGGCCGAGATATCACAGGGCAGACTGGAGGCTCTATTGAACTTCCAGACCATGATTTGCAGTCTGGCCGGTCTTCCCATTGCCAATGCTTCTTTGCTCGACGAGGGAACTGCCGCAGCCGAAGCGATGATCATGTTATACAATTCCCGCAGCCGGGATGCCGTAAAGCGGGGTGTTAACAAGTTCTTTGTCTCCGAAGAGCTCTTCCCTCAAACCATCGATGTGATCAAGACCCGGTCTGTTCCGCTGGGAATCGAACTGGTTATCTGGGATCACAGAGAGTTCACCTTTTCGGATGATGTGTTTGGTGCCGTGATTCAGTATCCGAATCAGAAGGGGGAGGTGGTGGATTACAGGGATTTCGTTGAGAATGCTCATCAAAACAAAACACCTGTGGCTGTGGCTGCCGACATCATGAGTTTGGTGATGCTAACACCTCCGGGGGAGTGGGGTGCTGATGTCGTGTTTGGCTCAACCCAGCGATTCGGGATTCCGATGGGATATGGCGGACCACATGCAGCCTATTTTGCCACGAAAGAGGAGTACAAACGCTACATGCCCGGCAGGATCATCGGTATTTCAGTTGATGCTAACGGAGACCGGGCCCTCAGGATGGCTCTGCAAACTCGTGAGCAGCATATCAAACGGGAGCGGGCTACTTCCAACATATGCACATCCCAGGTTCTGCTGGCGGTCATGGCCGGGATGTATGCGGTTTATCATGGTCCTCAAGGATTGAAAAAGATCGCCCGGCACATGAACATTCTCGCAGGTGTTCTGGCGAATGAACTGGAAAAATATGGCTATGAGCAATTAAATCCCTACTTCTTTGATACGCTCTACATCCGGATACCGGAAGGAGTGAAAATGGAACAGCTGCAGGAGCTGGCCCTGGAGCACCAGGTGAACCTCCGCTATTTTGATGAAAAGCACATCGGTATCAGCCTGGATGAAACGACGGAGCTGGCTGATGTCAATCTGATCCTTTGCATCCTGGCCAGAGCAGCGGGGAATCCCTGTTCTGAGTTCATCTGTAATCTGAAAGAGTGCGAAAAGATCAACACCCTGCCGGATGATCTCACACGAAAATCGGAGATTCTACCTCAAACCGTCTTTTCAAGCTATCACTCCGAAACGGAGATGATGCGCTACATTAAAAAACTGGAGATCAAAGATCTGGCGCTAAACAGGTCGATGATTCCCCTGGGCTCCTGTACCATGAAACTGAATGCAGCCGCTGAACTTTTTGCATTAAGCTGGCCCGAGTTCGGGGACATTCACCCATTTGTTCCGAAAAATCAGGCTGCAGGGTATCAGCTCCTCATTCGTGAGCTGGAGAAACAGCTCTGCATCACCACCGGGTTTGAAGCTGTTTCGTTCATGCCTAACAGCGGGGCCTCGGGAGAATATACCGGCTTGTTGGTCATCCGCGAATATCACATTAAACAGGGAGAAGGGCATCGGAATGTCTGCCTGATTCCCTCTTCTGCTCATGGGACCAATCCTGCCAGTGCCGCCATGGCCGGGATGGAGATCGTGGTAATCAAATGTGATGACAAGGGAAACATTGACGTCAACGATTTACGTGAGAAGGCTGTTCAGCACAAGGATAACCTCTCCTCCCTGATGGTGACTTATCCTTCTACGCATGGCGTATTTGAGGAAGAGATCCTGGAGATTTGCCGGCTCATTCATGAGAACGGGGGTCAGGTTTACATGGACGGAGCCAATATGAACGCACAGGTTGGGTTGACCAATCCGGCCATCATCGGTGCGGATGTCTGTCACCTGAACCTGCATAAAACCTTTGCTATCCCTCATGGCGGAGGGGGCCCGGGGGAGGGTCCGATTGCAGTTGCCAGACACCTTGCACCTTTCCTGCCCGATCATGTGATCGTGAAAACCGGCGGGAACGAAGGAATCCATGCCATAGCTTCCGGACCTTTCGGCAGCTCCCTGATCCTGACCATCTCTTATGCCTATATCAAACTGATGGGCGGAGCAGGATTGACGGAAGCCACGAAACTGGCTATCCTGAATGCCAATTACCTGAAAGCGGCTCTGGAGAATTTCTACCCGATCTTATATACAGGTAGTAATGGACACTGCGCCCACGAGATGATTGTCGATTGCAACGGAATTGCCAGAGAGACCGGGATCAATGCTATCGATATCGCCAAACGGTTAATGGATTACGGATTTCATGCGCCAACAGTCGCTTTTCCTGTTCATGGAACGCTGATGGTAGAACCCACCGAGAGCGAGCCATACTCCGAACTGAACCGATTCATTGATGCCATGGTCTCCATCAAAGAAGAGATCAACGAGATCAAAGCTGGAACTGTCGATAAAGAGGTGAATGTAATCAAGAAGGCACCCCATACATCCCTGATGGTTTCTGCTGATGAATGGACAATGCCCTATTCGCGGCAGAAAGCCGCCTATCCTGCTGAAGGGTTGAGGGAGGATAAGTACTGGCCAACCGTTACGCGGATTGATGATGCTTATGGGGACAGGAACCTGATGTGCTCCTGTGAAGAGTAGGACGAGGGACGAAGGACGATTAGTTCCTAAGGTAGGATGCTCCGTTCATGTCGAGGATGCAGCCGGTCATATATTCGGTGCCGGTGGCGGCGAGGAAAAGGATAGCTTGAGCGATCTCTTCTGGCTGGGCAATTCGGTTCATCGGGCTCTGACTCTCAATTTCCGCACGGCCCGTGCCCGTGAGGCAATGTTCTGACATATCGGTCTCCACAAAACCGGGAGCCAGGGTATAGACATAAATACCGTATTTCGCCAGGGATGATGCCATGCTCTGACCGGCAGCGTTCAGTCCGGCTTTGCTGGCGCCATAAGCCCACGATGTGGGTTCGCCCCGAAAGGCTCCCCGGGAGGTCACGTTCACTATTTTTCCTCCTCCTGTTTTTACCATCTCCCTGGCTGCCAGATTGGAAAGGATCGCAGGACCGGTGAGATTTACTCTAATGGAAGTTTCCCAATAATCCATAAACGCTTCAAACGGCATATTCAGCATGTCATTCTCTTCATAGATTCCTGCATTATTTACCAGGATATCTATTCGACCATACGTTGTAATCACTTCTGAAGTCATCCTTTTCAAATCATCCGGCACTGCCATATCAGCCTGAACCAGGGTATGATCTTTCCCGGCAAGAGATTCCCGAACAGTTTCTGCTGCCTTACGATTTGTATTGTAATGAATGATCACCGCGGCTCCGGATTCAGCAAAAAGCCGGGCCGTCGCTTCTCCGATGCCCCTGGAAGCGCCTGTGACGAGGACGGTTTTATTATTAAAAGATATTTCCATGTTACAATAATAATTGGACACAGATTACACTAATGCCTTCAGCAACACTGATTCACACTGATATTTTATTTGCGTTGATCTGTCGATATCTGTGTCATCTGTGTTCTTAAATATACGTTATCAGTATCTCTTTTAGCTGTTCGTAATCATTCGTTACCGGAAACTGGGGAAAATCGTCAATTACATTCTGCGGGGGGCGAAAAAGGATGCCCACATCCGCCTGTTTGAGCATGCTGATATCGTTGTATGAATCGCCCATCCCGATCACCTGGTAGGTGAGGCTTTGAAGAGCTTCGACGGTTTTTCGTTTCGGGTCTTTCTGTCGGAGTTTGTAATCCACAATACGATTGGTTTCGTTCATCACCAGCGTATGACAGAACAGGGTGGGTCGGCCGAGTTGTTTCATGAGCGGATCTGCAAACTGGATGAACGTATCAGATACGACAATGAGTTGGGTTTTCTCTTTCATCCAGGCAATGAAATCAAGTGCTCCCGGAAGCGGTCGGATCTGGGCGATTACTTCCTGGATGTCGTGCAGTTTCAATCCATGTTCATCCAGGATCTTCATTCTGTAGTGCATCAATTTATCGTAATCGGGTTCGTCGCGGGTGGTCCGGCGGAGTTCCGGAATTCCGGTTTTTTCAGCTACGTTTATCCACACTTCAGGGACAAAGATGCCTTCGAGGTCGGAACAGATGATATACATAGAAAGGAAGTTAGATCTTAGATTTTAGAAGTTAGAACTTTATTCTAACTTTTCAGAGCAAAGATAGTTTTTTACTTCTACGTTCGTACTTCTAACTTCAGCAGGTATTCTTTGAACGCCTCGTAGTTGTTCTCCAGGTTGGAAACGTGTTCCTGCAGATGATCGATGCCCTCCAGGCTGGGTGGAAGTTCAGGTTCAATGTGCAGGATCTTTTCGATCTCTTCCGGGAATTTTGCCGGGTGAGCTGTTTCAAGGGAGATGCATAGCCGCCCGGGCGAATCTTCTTCCGGGATGGAACTGAGGTAATCCATGAGTCCGGCCCACCCAACTGCCCCGTGCGGTTCCAGGATTGTTTCGTATCGGTTGTATGCTTCTTCAATGGTTTGCCTGGTTTTCTTATCCGAGATGCTCACCGACCAAATATCATTGCGCATCTCTTCGATATTGGCGGTCTTATGAATGATCCCTTTTTCATCCATCATCCCGCCGTAAAGAGCCACCAACCGGGCCAGGTTGCTCGGGTGCCCGACATTCATAGCACTCGAGATGCAGTTCCGACTGGGCTCTATTTTTGCATACTTCCCGGAATGGAGGTATCGTGGAAATTCATCATTCTCATTCGTAGCAATCACGAATTTCCTCACAGGGAGTCCCATTTTCATCGCCAGCACACCACCCATCATATCACCAAAATTACCGGATGGAATGGAGAAGATCGCCTCTTCATCATGTTCTTTGTCACGAAGTTTTGCAAAAGCATAGAAATAATAAACGGTCTGGGGAACAAGTCGCCCGATGTTAATAGAGTTGGCGGAAGAGAGGTTGAGTGAGTCCAGCTCTGGATCTGCAAAAGCTTGCTTGACCAGGGCCTGGCAATCATCGAACTTGGTATCCAGCGCCAGGATCCTGACATTCTTCCCCAGGGTGGTCATTTGTCTCCGCTGTCTGGGAGTCACCTCATGGCGTGGAAAGAGTATCACAATATTGATGTTGTCCAGACCATAAAAAGCATTGGCAACCGCGCTTCCCGTGTCCCCGGAAGTGGCAGTCAGGATCAGCAGTTTTCGGTCCTCTCTCTTCAGATAGTATTGCATGAGACGTCCCATCATCCGGGCGGCAAAATCCTTGAAGGAGGCCGTTGGCCCCTGATCGAGCCGCATCACATACTTTCGTTCATAAATATGATCAAGGGGAACTTCATAGTCGTAAGCATCTGTTACAATCTCAACTAACTCCTGATCTCCGATCTCTCCTCCCATAAACCGCCGGGTGACTTCAAAAGCTATCTCATGGTAAGGCTTCCCGGAATATCCGTAGATCTCTTCGAGCGGAATGACAGGGATCGTCATGGGCATATATAGGCCACGATCGGGAGCCAGGCCTTTAAGGAGAGCCTTCCTGAACGCAACCGGCGTTGCCTGCAGGTTGGTAGAGTAAAACAGGATGGGGTTTTCCATATAGCAGATTGAAACTTTGTTAGCTGATCAGTGCACTGGTAAACATATTATTCCTTTCTTAGCCTTGCTGAAGAAGCTCCTCCGGCGGAGTAATCGGGCGCCGTAATAAACACTTTTTTCCCATCAAGCACAGAGAGTGCCCGGTCAAGATCGTTGATCATATCATCAGGATGTTCGGCTCCGACACACAGGCGGATCATGTTGGGTGGAATATCAGCCATCTCCCGCCCTTTTTCGCCCTGCTGTGAATGGGTGGAGATGGCCGGAATGGTAGCTACCGATTTAATCCTGCCCAGGTCTGTAGCACGCCAAATGCGGGTAAAGGCATCAAACACATTACGGGTCGGTTGGGCTCCGCCTTTCACATTGAACGACATCAGGTGGCCGAACCTGTTTACTTTTTCGCCATACAGTTCATCATATTCGGAATCGACCAGCACCATATATTGAGAAGCCAGATCATGCAGCGGATGTGACTTCAGTCCCAGGTAGGCAACCTTTTCAATATGCTTGTGCGTTTCTAGAAATTCGGCCACCTTTTGTGTGTTCCGGCTTGTTGCATCCATCCGCATACGCAGGGTCCTGATATCATTCAAGGCCAGGAATGCATTCATGGGTGAAATGTTGGGTCCGTTATCCCTGTTGGGAAGCAGTTTCAGATAGGTGGCAAAATCGGCTTTCATTTCCGGGTTATCAATGTTGGAGGTAATATTTTTCCGTGAAATGATTGCTCCGGCAATGCTGGTACCTCCGGTGGCCATCGATTTGGTCACTGACTGAATGACGATATCGGCACCATGCTCAATGGGTCTCATCAATGCAGGTGTTGCAACTGTGGCATCCACAATCATCGGGATTCCGTGTTTATGAGCCAGAGCAGTCACCGCTTTCAGATCGAAGAAGGCTAGCCCCGGATTACTGGGAAGTTCGCCGTATAGAAACCGGGTATTCTCATCGATCAGTGACTCCCATTCACTCAGGTCGGTAGAGTTCACCACTTTCCTCCATTCCACGGCCCGTTCGACATCTTTTCGAATGGAGAACTGCTGAAACGTACCTCCATATAGCTGTGTGGTGGCTACAAAATTCATCGGGGCAGCAGGATGTTTTGGATCCACCACGAGGAATTGATCCACTGCACTTTGGATGGCAGCCATCCCCGAGGAGGTGGCGATGCAACTGGTCTCTATGTCCGAACCATATCCGTCAAGCAGTGCCATCACACCTTCGAGGTAGTACATGGTGGGATTGGCGATCCGCGAATAACACCACGTAGGGACCATGTATCCCAGGGCAGCCTCCATCTCGTCTGAGTCACGATATGCCTGTGAGGTAGACATATAAATAGGTTCAATGATCGAGCCCTGATTGTAATCCAGCGCCTCCTGCATAGAGTAGATACCATGCACGGCAATGGTATCGAACCGGCATTGCATCATCTCTTTTTGGTACTTCGCCTGCCATTGCATTGCCCGTTTGGCAGCCTCTTTGTAGTAGTCAATTCCTGTGGGTTCCATATCTTTTATTGTAGTTTCTTTCGTAGGGATAAAGGTAGGAAAGAATTTCGAAAGACAAAGGACGAATGACGAGGGATGAGGGACGAAGAAAAAATATTTTCTTAATATTGTGAGTATCTAATTCCTGATATATGATCAACATTCGTCCTGCTATTTTGCTGATAGCCCTGAATATGCTATGCTCTGATCTCTGTCTGGCACAGGATCAACCCCTGAAAGGCCCGGAAAGTTATTTCGGATTCCAACCCGGTTCCGACCAGAACCTGTTCAATTACGAGCAATTGATCGACTACCTGAGGCTGGTTGACGAGTCATCATCACGGTTGCATATGAGAGAGATCGGCACTTCCCCCGAGGGGAGACCTATGTATATTGTTTTTATCTCATCGGGGGAAAATATTAAAAACCTGGATAAGCTTCGAGCCATCAATGAGCAACTGGCGCTCAATCCGGATTTATCAGTTCAGGAGCAACAGGAGATGATCCGGGAAGGGAAGGTATTTGTGCTGGCAACACTTTCCATGCATTCCACTGAGGTTGGCCCTTCTCAGGCCGCACCGTTAATCGCGTATGACCTGGTTACATCCACACACCCGGACACGGTCAATTGGCTTAATAACGTTGTTTACATGATGGTTCCCTGTCATAATCCGGACGGAATGGATAAAGTGGTGAATCACTACAAAAAATACCTGGGCACAAAATACGAAGGATCTTCTCTTCCAGAGGTATACCATAAATACATCGGCCATGACAACAACCGGGATTTCATCATCCTCTCCCAGGAAGATACGAAAGCCATAGCAGCCATATACAATACAGGTTGGTTCCCGCAGGTGATGGTTGAAAAACATCAGATGGGCTCATCCGGAGTTCGTTATTTCGTACCTCCGCCGCATGATCCGATTGCCGAAAACATCGACGCCGGCATCTGGAACTGGATCGGCATCTTCGGCTCCAATATGATGAAAGATATGACGCAGGCCGGGCAAAAAGGTGTGAGCCAACATTATCTGTTTGATAATTACTGGCCGGGCTCGACCGAAACCTGCATCTGGAAAAATGTGATCGGATTTCTGACAGAGGCAGCCAGTGTTCAGACAGCAACTCCCATCTACATCGAAGAGAACGAACTCGGGGTTATTGGGAAAGGATTGGGCGACTACAAAAAAAGCATCAACATGCCGGCTCCCTGGTCTGGAGGCTGGTGGCGGCTTGGAGATATCGTCGACATGGAGATTGTTTCCACAATGTCAATCCTGAAAACGGCAGCTGCTTACAAAGCGGCTATCCTTGCATTCAGGAATGATCTTTGTAAACTCGAGGTGAGGAAAGGTCAAACCGAAGCTCCTTATTACTATATCCTTCCTCCTGATCAACATGACCCCGGGGAGATGGCCGGCATCGTCAACCTGATGCTTGAACATGGAGTCAGCGTATTCAAAACGGACAAAGAGGTCGTTGCCAACGACATCACCATTCCACAAGGGAGCATTGTCATCCCCTTGGCTCAGCCTTACCGTCCTTTCATCAAGGAGGTGATGGAAAAGCAGCGGTTCCCGGAGCGTCATTATACCCCTGATGGGGAGCTTATCAAACCTTACGAGATTACTTCCTGGTCGTTACCCCTCCATCGTGGTGTTACTTCATATGAGATGACCGAGGAATCAACCCAGCTTCAGCAACATCTGATACCAATCAAAGATCCTTTTACATTATTAGAGCCTCTCCCAGATAGTTACTGGGCAGCTGTTTTCAGCATCAACCACAACGAGAGTTACAAAGTGGCGTTTCTTGCTAAGGAGCGGGACCTGGAAATAGCCAGAATTCCAGGAGGACATTTCATCATCTTCCGGGATAGAGGCAAGAATTCCAAGCTCGACAAGCTGATTTCTGAACTAACCGTCATGCCGGAGATCCTGGTTCAGGAGTCCGATTTTCCGATCTCCTCTTTTAACGTCCCACGGATTGCACTGGTGGAGACTAATATGCACGATATGGATGCCGGGTGGACCCGTTTTATTTTTGACAGTTACCACATCCCTTTTACGGTTATTGAACCGGGCGAATTTGAGAAAACCGATTTCTCCAATGACTTTGACGTGGTGATTTTCCCAAACAACAACAAATCGATCCTGATGGAGGGTCAGTACCGCTCAGAAAACGAAGTGTACCCGACCAGTTATCCTCCTGAGTTCACGAAAGGGATTGGGAAGAAAGGGATGGAACGGCTGATGACCTTCCTGGATCAGGGAGGCATCATTCTCTCGTGGGGGCAATCTGCCGAGTTGTTCACAGGGCTCTTATCTATGAAAAGTGCTGACACCACAGAATCGTTCAGGCTTCCGGTCAGGGATATCTCCAAATCGATAATAAGTGCTGGGGTCTATTGTCCGGGATCACTTCTCAAGGTAGACTTAAAAGAAGACCATCCCCTGACTCTGGGGATGCCTAAAAGCACCGGTGTATTTTTCCGGGGATCGCCCGTGTTCTCCACCTCCATTCCGCGGTTCGACATGGATCGCAGGGTGATCGGGAAATTCCCGGAGGAGGAGATCATACTCAGCGGATATTGTGAAAAGCCGGAGAAGCTGGCTGATAAGAGCATTATGGTCTGGGTGCAGAAGGGGAAGGGACAATTAGTGCTTTATGGGTTTAATCCGCAGTTCAGGGCTTCGACACAGGGGAGCTATAAGTTGCTGTTTAATGGATTGTTGCTGGAGAGGATAAAGTAGCGAGGTAGAGGTAGCGAAATTGCGAAATAGCAAAGTGAAACATGTCATTGCGAGGATTGAAACGACGTGGCAATGGTGAAAAAAATTAGAGAGGTTCTTTTTGGTATTAAACCAGGGATTCCTAAACGGCATTTGTTATTGATAGCAACTGCTGTTTGGTTGTTTGCGGGCGGATTCCTGTTGTACCGTGGGATCCGGATGTTGCCTGAGTCATCCTACCTATGGTTAAAACTCTCCTTATCCTTGGTTATCGGATTGCTGTTCTTCCATATTCTTTTTCTGCGTGTATCCTTCAGGCACATTGTCCGGATCCGGTCCCTTGAGATCCTTCGCCCCTGCATTTTCTCCTTTTTCGACTGGAAGAGTTACTTGCTCATGACCGTCATGATCGCTTCTGGAATCCTGGTAAGAAAGAGTGGCTGGTTCAGCCTTGAATGGGTTGCGCTTTTCTATATCACGATGGCTACTCCACTTCTGCTATCAGCGGTGAGATTTTTCAGGGCCTGGAGGAAATATAGTGAACTGGTTTTTTCGTAATTTCGCGATTTAAAACGAACCATAATGAACTACGATATCATCGTCATTGGCAGCGGTCCGGGCGGATATGTGGCTGCCATACGGGCTGCTCAATTAGGTTTTAAAGTAGCCGTGGTTGAGCGTACCGAACTGGGCGGTATTTGTCTCAATTGGGGTTGCATTCCTACCAAAGCATTGTTAAAGAGCGCACAGGTATTTAATTATTTGTATCACGCCACAAATTATGGCATTATTGCTAGTGATGCTAAGCCTGATTTTGAGGCTATCATCAAACGCAGTCGTGAGATAGCCGATCAGATGAGCAAAGGGATCCAGTTCTTGCTCAAGAAGAATAAGATCGATGTGCTCGCAGGTACCGGAAAGGTGAAGCCGGGGAAGGTGGTGGAGGTAACTTCAGTCCACAGTCCACAGTCTGCAGTCTCCAATGAAACCAAAGAGTATTCCGCCAAGTATATCATTATTGCAACGGGTGCCCGGTCACTGGAGTTACCAAATCTGAAGCAGGATGGTAAAAAAATCATCGGCTACCGGGAAGCAATGAACCTGCCGAAACAGCCGGCATCAATGGCAGTGGTCGGATCGGGCGCGATCGGTTCAGAGTTTGCCTTCTTCTATAACTCCATAGGTACCAAAGTCACCCTGATTGAATTGTTGCCGAATGTGGTCCCCCTGGAAGATGAAGAGGTATCCAAGACGCTGGCACGGGAGTTTAAAAAAGCCGGGATGACGGTGATGACAGGTTCCACAGTTGAATCGGTTGACACCAAAGGAAAGCTTTGCAAAGTAAATGTCCAAACCAGGAAAGGCGAAGAGGTTATTGAGGCTGAAGTGGTGTTGAGTGCAGTGGGCATAGTCACCAACATTGAAGGAATAGGTTTGGAAGATGTTGGCATCAAGACCGAGAAAGGGAAAATAGTGGTGGATGATTTCTACAAAACCAATGTGGAGGGGTATTATGCCATTGGGGACATTGTCCATGGTCCGGCCCTGGCCCATGTAGCTTCTCATGAAGGAATTATCTGCGTAGAGAGAATCGCAGGAAAAGATGTAGAACCGCTCGATTACGGGAATATCCCTGCCTGTACCTATACCAACCCGGAGATTGCTTCTGTTGGGATGACCGAACAGCAGGCGAAAGATGCGGGATACGAGATTCGCGTTGGGAAGTTTCCTTTCACCGCTTCAGGAAAAGCTACTGCAGCGGGTTCAAGGGAAGGCTTCGTAAAGGTCATCTTTGACGCCAAATACGGCGAATGGCTGGGAGCACATCTGATTGGAGATAATGTAACAGAGATGATTGCCGAGGTGGTCGCTGCCCGGAAACTGGAAACCACCGGAAAGGAGATCATCGAAACTGTTCACCCCCACCCGACTATGTCTGAGGCGATCATGGAGGCGGTGGCACAGGCGTATGACGAATGTATACACCTATAGTGAGGTGGTGAACTGGTGAACTGGTGAACTGGTGAGTAAGTGAGTATTAAAATCGTAAATCGTAAATCCCAAATCGAAAATTGAATAGTAGATGGAAATTATAAAAACTCCTCTGGAAGGCCTGCTGATCATCAAGCCGGATGTGTTTGAAGATGAGCGGGGCTATTTCTTTGAGTCATACAGCAGGGAGAAGTTCCTGGCGCATGGGATTGAGGTAACATTCGTGCAGGACAACGAATCGAAGTCGAAGAGAGGAGTATTGCGTGGGTTGCACTTTCAGAATCCTCCGTTTGCTCAGGGGAAACTGGTGCGGGTGATGCGTGGTTCGGTACTGGATGTGGCGGTGGATATCCGGTTAGGATCCCCCACATACGGCAAGTGGTCTTCAATCATTCTGTCCGGAAAAAATAAGTGGATGTATTGGATCCCGACCGGTTTTGCTCATGGATTCCTGACCCTGGAAGATGATACGATCTTCTTCTATAAGTGTACCAATGTATACAATAAAGAATCGGAAGGAGCCATTCGCTGGAATGATCCGGATTTGAATATCGACTGGGGGATCAAAGACCCGGTGATCTCACCGAAGGATGAGGTGGCGCCGATATTTGCAGACTTTAAGAGTAATTTTTTGGCATGTGGGAAGGTGTAGCGAGCGAGGTAGCGAAACGGTAATTGTAGACTGAGGACTGAGGACTGAATTTTAATTCAATGAAATCTATGGCAAAGAAATATATTGCACTTCTTGTTCCGATCGTTGTGGCTGTTGGGTTATCCGGGGTTTTTATTTTTGCCATCGGGGACAAACAGGATCCGGAACGGGATTACCGCGGGGCGTTTCAGCGTCATTATAAGATCTTCACCCCGGAGCTTCCGGAAAAGGCTGATTTTGCGGGAGAAAGAGTGCCTCTGGAGGACCTGCTTGTGCGGGAGAGCCTCGACCGGGAGATTCTGGCCTTCACCTTTATGCACTCCACCACCCAGCAGATGTTCAAGAGGGCACACCGGTACTTCCCGGTGATTGAACCGATCCTGAAGAAGAACAACATCCCCGACGACTTCAAATTCCTGGCCATCGTTGAAAGTAACCTGGGGAATGCAACCTCGCCGGCAGGCGCCGAAGGGGTGTGGCAGTTCCTCCAATCGACCGGCCGTAAATATGGTCTGGAGGTAAACGCCCAGATCGATGAACGGTACAATCTGATCAAAGCAACCGAGGCTGCCTGCAAATACCTGCAGGAGGCACACGACTCCTTCGGCGACTGGACCCTGGCAGCAGCAGCCTACAACAGGGGTTTTAACGGGATGGAGAGGGCCCTTGAGAACCAGAGGGTCTCCAATTTCTACAACCTTTATCTGAACGAAGAGTCAGCTCGTTATATCTATCGCATCCTGGCTGCCAAAGAGATCTACGCCAATCCATCAAGATACGGATTCTATCTCCGGGAATTGGATTTTTATCCTCCCATCAAGACCTATTCGATTGTGGTGGATACCACCATCGAGGACCTCCCTGCCTTTGCCAGGGAGCTAGGGTTTACCTACCGGATCATCCGGGAGTTCAATCCCTGGATCCACGGTTATTCCCTTCCGAATAAGTCGCGCCGGACCTATATCCTGGCGTTACCTGAAAAAGACGCTCTTTCGGTATCATCCTATTCGAAAAGGAAAGAAT
>JADHVQ010000063.1 GCA_016783905.1 Bacteroidales bacterium
AAGACCGTCTCCACATCAAAAATCAGGAAGATGATCGCGAACAGGTAATACCCCACGTTAAACTGAAGCCAGGTCAGTCCCTCAGTAGGGATGCCGCATTCATAAGCTTCGGCTTTTTGAGGATTAGTAGAGGTGGGGGGAATGTAGCTCGAGAAAAGGATTGCTACTCCGACAAGAAAGGCTCCCACAATGAAAAAGAGAATCAGACTTTCAGCGCTCATATCGTTAATCGATTAACAAACAGGCGCAAAGATAAAAATATTCTTTTTGACCAGTCAAAGATATATTAACGTCTATATGTATACTGATATTAATGTGGCTGATTGACTGCCAACTAAGTCTATAATTTTGATAAATGTCAAAGGGGGGGTTGATAAATGTCAATGCATCAATGCAGGAATGCATCAATGCAGGAATGCAGGAATGCAGGAATGCAGGAATGCAGGAATGCAGGAATGCAGGAATGCAGGAATGCAGGAATGTAGGAATGTAGGAATGTAGGAATGTAGGAATTCTGGGTTACTTTGTTTGTGAGGAGGTTTTTAGAATTGCGTGTAGTATACGTATGACTTCCTCACATACTTTTTTTCCTGAATTGGCTTTCTCGGTTGTAAGATAACCCGTTTCACATAACAATTCTAACCAAAAAAATGTCTCCCTGGCTTCTTTATAGGAAATCGACAATTTATGCCGAAAATCTTTTTTCGATTGTCCGGCAACACCTTCCGCAATATTGGCTCCTACTGATGTTCCGGATCTAAGTATCTGTTTTGAAAGCACAAACTCTTGTTTTTCCTTGGTCAAATATTGATAAAGAAATACAACCTCTTTTGCCAGACTAAAACTCTTTTCCCTAATGATATTTTCTCTCATACATCAACGTTTTCCATTAATCCGGAAAAACGGAAAAAGTAATACCTTTGTTGAAAACTTTTTGGATTCCCACATTCCCACATTCCCACATTCCTGCATTCCTGCATTCCTGCATTAAAAAATTATGATTTCCCTCGACCATACCCTCATCTCCGACGATCTGAAAGAGCTCTTTTTCAGTTGTGACCTGGAACAATGCAAAGGAGCGTGCTGTGTGGAGGGGGATGCCGGAGCACCGCTGGAGGAGGAAGAGATCTCGTTGCTTGAAGCCTACCTGGATGAGATCAAGCCCTTTATGACCCGGAAGGGAATTGAAGAGATAGATCAAACCGGTGTTTTTGATTATGATGCCGAAGGAAAATTTGTTACCCCGTTGCTAGGGGGGCTGGAGTGTGCCTATATCCGGTTCGCCAATGGAATTGTCCGATGCGCCATCGAAGAGGCTTTTCAGCAACATAAGATCCCGTTCCCGAAACCACTCTCCTGTCATCTCTATCCTATCAGGATCTCAATCACAGCTGCCGGGGAGAGGGTCAATTACCACAAATGGCATATCTGTACCGATGCGCTTCAAAAGGGTCACCGTGAAAAGCTCCATCTCTATCTGTTCCTGAAAGATGCGTTGATCCGGAAATATGGCAGGGCCTGGTACAACAGGCTGAAAAAGCTTATCAGTTAAGCAATTCCGGTTATTTCGGCTTTCTTTGTCGTTGCAAGTGCAGCCAGTTCCTTATCCACCATGAAGAGTCCTCCCTTTTCAGCTCCTGCCAGGTTAATCTGATCGATGATGCTGCGTGCCGTACTCTCCTCTTCAATCTGCTCATTGATGTACCACTGCAGGTAATTGGCTGTAGTGAAATCCCCCTCCTTCACACAAACAGCATAAAGCTCATTGATGGAGGCCGATATGTACTCTTCATGTTTAAGGACCTGTTGAAATACATCCAGTAACGACTTGTACTTGGCAATCGGTGCTTCCAGCTTGTCAACAATGGTATTCCCTCCCCGGTCGTTCAGGTAGTGAACCAGTTTCAGCATATGCAACCGTTCCTCTTCTGTCTGGGCATAGAGGAAATCCGATGCGCCCGGATATCCGTTGCGTTCACACCATGAGGCCATGGCCAGGTAAATCCGTGAGGAGTGTTCCTCTTTCTTAATTTGTTCGTTCAGCGCTTTTTCTACGTTTTTTGAGACCATATTGTCCTAATTTTAATTGTTTCCGGTTGCAAAGATCGGAAAATTTTCGTGACTGGTGACTCGTGACTGGTGACAGGAATAATTCGTAATTCGTAATTGAAAAGGGTTTACCCTTTCAGCGCTTCTGCCCCTGACACGATCTCAATAATTTCTCGTGTGATCTGATTCTGGCGGGCTTTGTTGTACGAGATCCGAAGCTCTTTGAGCAATCCCCTAGCATTATCAGTCGCCTGATGCATCGCTGTCATTCTGGCGCCCATCTCGGCTGCATAGGAATCCAGGATGGCTTTGAAAAGCTGGATCCGGAGAGATTTGGGGATCAGCTCATGCAAAATCGTCTCTTTATCCGGCTCAAAGATGTAATCGGCTTCCACTTTTTTCAGGTCGGTTGGCCTGGTGGCCTCATCCGGAACAAGAGGCAGGTATTGTTCCACCATCTGCCGTTGTACGGCTGCGTTTTTAAACTGATTGTAGATCAATTCTATCCGGTCATATTTCTTGTCGGCAAAGAGCTGCATCAACGTCATGGCCTTTGGAGCAACCATTTCGAAGGTCAGGGTATCATATAGCTCATCCCAGGATTCAATCACCTGGTATTTCCGTCTCCGGAAGAAGTCGGTCGCCTTTTTTCCGATGGTGATCAGATCTACTGCATGATTCCGGTTTTGCAGCTCATACGTGCTGTTGATCCTGTTGACAGTTATCTTGATGATGTTTGAGTTGAAGGCGCCGCAGAGTCCCCGGTTGGAAGTGAGTACGACCAGCAGGATTCGTTCCGCTTTGCGAACCTCGGTAAAGCTGCTTTCGTTTGAATCCTCAGCGCTGGCGCTCAGGTTTTGCATGATCTCCCGTAATTTGGCAGCGTAAGGACGAAGTTTCAGAATAGCATTTTGAGCCCTTCTGAGCTTCGACGCCGCTACCATCTTCATGGCGTTTGTGATCTGCTCAGTCGATTTAACCGATGCAATCCTGATCCGTACCTCTTTCAATCCTGCCATTTATGCGTATTTCCTTGAAATATCTGCCGCTGCCTTCTCCATTGCCTTTTCATCCTCTTCCAGTAATTTTCCTTCGCGAAGATGCTCCAGTACCGCTTTGTGATGTATCACCATGAAGTGAAGGTACTCCACTTCAAAATCGATCACACTCCGCACCGGGATATTCCTTAATAGACCCCTGGTGCCGCAGAAAATGATAGCGATCTGCTGTTCTACAGGCATCGGTGAGTACTGCGCCTGCTTCAGGATCTCTACATTCCGGGCTCCCTTATCAAGCACCGCTTTCGTTGAGGCATCCAGGTCGGAGCCGAACTTGGAGAAGGCCTCCAGTTCGCGATATTCGGCTTGAGCCAGCTTCAACGTACCGGCAACCTTTTTCATGGATTTGATCTGAGCGTTTCCTCCAACACGGGATACAGAGATTCCCACGTTGATCGCCGGCCGGATCCCTGCGTTGAAGAGCCCGGTCTCAAGGAAGATCTGTCCGTCAGTGATCGAGATGACGTTCGTTGGAATATAGGCAGTAACGTCACCAGCCTGTGTTTCGATGATCGGGAGGGCAGTGAGAGAACCACCCCCCTTTACCAGGTGCCGGATCGATTCCGGCAGGTCGTTCATTTTCTTTGCTACGGCATCGGAAGAGATAATCCTGGCCCCCCGTTCCAGCAAGCGGGAGTGAAGGTAAAAGACATCTCCCGGATAGGCTTCCCGGCCGGGGGGACGGCGAAGCAGGAGGGATACCTCGCGGTAGGCAACAGCTTGCTTGGACAGGTCATCATAGATCACCAGGGCAGGACGACCCGTATCCCTGAAAAACTCCCCGATAGCTGCTCCGGTAAAGGGAGCATAAAATTGCATGGCCGCGGGATTGGAAGCAGTAGCTGTTACGATCACGGTATAGGGCATCGCTCCTTTCTCCTCGAGGGTCTTCAGAATATTTGCCACGGTGGAGCCCTTCTGTCCAATTGCCACATAGATGCAGTAGACAGGTTCTCCTTTTTCATAATATTCACGCTGGTTGATGATCGTATCAACGGCGATGGCGGTTTTTCCGGTCTGCCTGTCGCCAATGATCAACTCCCGCTGTCCCCTGCCGATCGGGATCATGGCATCGATGGCTTTTATTCCGGTTTGCAGCGGCTGGTTCACCGGTTGCCGGTAGATCACACCGGGAGCTTTCCGTTCCAGTGGCATCTCAAAGCATTCTCCTTCTATTTTTCCTTTTCCGTCGATCGGTTCCCCCAGGGTGTTGATGACACGTCCGAGCAGTCCTTCGCCGGCCTCAATCGAGGCAATTCTATGGGTTCTCTTTACGGTGTCGCCCTCTTTGATATCATATGCCTCGCCCAGTAAGACAACTCCCACATTATCCTCTTCCAGATTGAGTACAATGGCCCTGATTCCATTTTTCTCAAACTCGACCAACTCGCCCGACTCGGCATTGGTCAGGCCATAGATCCGGGCAATTCCGTCACCCACCTGCAAAACAGTACCGATCTCTTCAAGCTCAGCCTCGTTATGGTAGCCGGCCAACTCTTTTCGCAAAATTGCAGATACTTCGGCTGGTTTTATGTCTGCCATATTAAAAACCTTTTTTATACAAGTTAATGCTGGCGGAGTCTCTTCGCATCCGCTCAATCTGATAATAGATACTGGCATCGTATTGCATGTCTCCCCAGTTCAGGATAAATCCTCCGATGATCTCAGGATCGATCTTCTGAACCAGTTCAATCTGCCATTTCGTATAATCCTTCATGATGGTGGTAACCCTGTTCCGGATCGCTTCGGTAACCGGAATGGCGGTAGTCAGATAGACAGGCAGGATCTCTTTAAACTCCTTGTATAACGTAATAAGATTCCGGGCGATCTCTGGAATGTAAAGCTCCCTGCCTTTCCGGACCAGGATCTGGAGAAACTTCATGGTTATCACGTTAAACCGCTTTTCAAACAGATCCTTCAGGATCTTCTCCTTTTTCTCTTCACTGATCACAGGACTCTTCAGAACCAGCACGAACAGCTTGTTTTCCTGACATACGGCAACCAGTTCCTTGGCATCCGAATAGATGGCGTCCTCCTGTTGTCTCTCCACCGCAAGTTCAAACAATGCCTTTGCATACCGTTCCGATACCAGGGATATCCTCATCCGTAATTCCTGTTTAATTAAAGTGGATCTTGTCCATTTGCTGGTTTACAAATGCCTCCTGCTTCTTAGGATCAGCAAGCTCGTGTTCGAGAATCTTGGTAGCGATCTCCAGCGACAGTGCAGCAAGTTGGTTTTTGAGGTCGGTCATCGCTGCCATCTTCTCATTCTCAATGCTCTCCTTGGCGCTGGCAATGATCCGGTATCCTTCTTCCTTGGCTTGCTCCTTCGACTCTTCGATAATTGCATCCCTCACCTTCCGGGCATCGCTTAAAATGGCATCCCGCTCCTCCTTGGCCTGGCGGAGCAACTCCTCGTTGCTGAACTGAAGCTGCTTCATCTCCTCTTTTGCCCTGTCGGCCGCATGCAGTGCCTCATGGATCGATGTTTCACGATCCTTCAGCGCTTTGAGAATGGGCTTCCATGCAAATTTCTTGAGAATCAGCAACAGGATCAGGAAGGGCAGTGCCATCCAGAAAATCAGACCTAATCCGGGGGTTATCAGTTCCATATCTTATTGTAATTTATTTCCATTAAAGTTCTTAATGGCTCAACCAACCGTTGAACCATTAAGAACCGGATGCCTGTCAGATAAATAAAATCAGCAGACAAACCACAATAGCGAAAAACGCTACTCCCTCCACGAGAGCCGCTGCGATGATCATGTTGGCACGAATGTCACCTACAGCTTCCGGCTGACGGGCAATAGACTCGAGGGCACTCTTACCGATATTCCCAATACCGATACCGGCACCCACGACAGCAATACCCGCACCAATGCCTGCTCCCAGGCGGGCGATGGCGGCGAAATCGCCGACCAACTGTAATAATACTGTTAATAATTCCATAATAATCAGTTTAAATTCAAGGTTCAAGTATTTAATTTTATTCGTATTTCGTCATTCGTACTTAAAATCGTAAATCGTAAATCGTACATCGTAAATCATTTTAGTGGTGTTCGGTTTCTATGGTTGCCAGGCCGAAATAGAGGGCCGATAACAGGGTAAATACATAAGCCTGAATGAAGGCAACCAGGATCTCCAGCAGGTCCATAAAAACAATAAAGGCCACGGAGACGATGGAAACTCCATACCCCAGTGCCGCGCTGATCGATCCGAAGATGAAGATCAAACTGACGAAGCCAAGCACAATGATGTGTCCCGCTGCCATGTTGGCAAAGAGTCGCACCATCAGTACAAAAGGTTTGGTTATGATCCCGATGATCTCTACCACAGGCATCAGTGGAATCGGGATCTTCAGCCACCAGGGAACTCCCGGTGTGTTCACGATATCAACCCAATAGTGTTTGTTTCCGTTGATGGTTGTCAGGATCAGGGTAAACACGGCCATCACCATGGTGACGGCTATATTTCCGGTTACATTGGCGCCACCCGGGAAGATTGGAATGATCCCCAGGAGGTTGTTCAGAAAGATGAAAAAAAACAATGTCAGGAGGTAGGGCATGTACTTCTCATATTTCTTCTCCCCGATAGAGCTCTTTGCGATGTCGTCGCGGATGAAGATGATCAGAGGTTCCAGCAGGGATTGGATCCCTTTGGGTGCTGACTTGGGATTCCGTTTGTATCGGTTGGCAACAGAGATAAAGATCCACATCAGTAGAAAACAGCTGAAAAGAATAGCCAGTACCGTTTTGGTGATCGAAAAATCGTATACCGTTTTGGCCGATTCAGTCACGGCACGGATTTTTCCATGTTCCAGGATAAATCCCTTGTAAGAATGGGTATCATTGTGGAATTTGGACGACCAGAATGCATATACTTTCCCGTCGTACAGCAGAATCACAGGTAATGGAATGGTGATATGTGCATGACCAACGGTGGCAATATGCCATTCATGATTATCCACCACATGCTCCATGATCATCTTGCCGGCATTGAACTCCTGCTCAACAATCAGATCCTCATCATGCAGGAAGGTCGTATCTGAAGAAACCTTTTCTGAGGCATGCCTATTTTCAGAGGCTGTCACCTCCGTTATCGAAGCACATAGAAAAGTCAGAAAAAAAAGGAAACTATAAGAGAGAAACCTGACGTTTTGCATTCGGATCATGGAAAGTACTACCTGCTGAATTCCGGACTGCAAGTTTACGAACATTTCACGAAATATGAAAATCAAGTTTCATGAATATATGAACATATGTGATATTGGTGCGCCTTTAGGGTTGCGGGGTATTCACCCAAAGGATCACAAAGTGTTCAATTCCTGCATAGACCTGCACTGCCCCGTAATCTTCCCAGTGTTCGGTATCGTACCAGTAGTAGATCGGTTTCAGGTCCATAAAAAGCACTTCGCCCTTATGATTAGTCCACTTGTTGCCGATGTAATTGCCTGTTTTCAGGTTCTGGAAACTGGTAGCCAGGTACACCTGTTCCCCCACAATAATATTCCCGTTGGTATCCATGACCTTGATCACCAGAATTCCAACTGTAGGCTCTTCGGTACTACAGGAAGGGAGCAAAACAATGGAGGCAAAGAGGAGAAGTCCGGACAGTAAAGTAAACCACTTTTTCATGTTTTCGACTCTTTACACAATTTACTGCAAAGATAGAAAAATTCAGTTGCCTGGAAAATAAAATCGGTGATTCTCAGTTTGTAACATTTGAGTGTGCCAGACGTCTAAGTTTTTCAATCCTTGTTGATTTATTAAAATTAAGTACATTTGAACCCTTAAACGTAGATGTTATGTTTCGATTCAACACGCTCCCGGCGGGCAAACTACTTATTTCCTTTATCTTCTCATTGTTTTTATCCTTCTCTTCATTCTCCCAGAATGTATGGACCCTTGAAGATTGCATCGACTATGCCCTGGAAAACAACCTTGATGTTCAGAAGCAGATCCAGGCGGTGGAATCCAACCGCGTGAGCCTTCTTCAAAGTGGGCTGGGCATGTTGCCGAGCCTCAATTTCGGTGCTTCCAACTACTGGAACACGGGACAAACCATTGACCAATACACCAACACCTTCGCCACCACTACTGTCAGATCGAACAACTTCAGCCTTTCCACAGATGTAACACTATTTAACGGAATGCAGAAATTCAACACGCTGAAGCAAAACCAGATTGAATTGATGGCAAGTAGATACGACCTGGATGTTCTTAAAAACGACATCTCCCTGGCAGTGGCAGGTTATTACCTGGACATTCTGTTCAACAAAGAGATTCTTGATGTAGCCGAAAGCCAGCTTGCCATCACAACCGAACAGGTTGAACGTGTCAGGAAGATGGTGGATGCAGGAGCTGCTGCCCAGGGCGACCTGCTGAACATCCAGGCTCAAGCCTCCACAGAGGAGTTAAATACGGTAGAAACCAGAAACCGGTTGAACATTGCCTACCTCTCCCTTCAGCAGCTGATTGACCTCACTGTTTCCCGTGATTTTGATATCGAAAAGCCGGTATTGAAAGAGGTGGCACCACCGGCAGAGCTGGTGACAGCCGATGTTATTTACGGGCATGCTTTAAACACCCGGCCGGAGATTAAAAGTGCAGAACTCCGGGTGGAGAGCGCTATGAAAGGGTTGGCGATTGCCCGTGGCGGACAGTCACCCAGCCTCTCCTTCAGTGGGTCCTATGCAACGGGATATTCCGGTGCTGCAAGAGCTGTCGATCCATCCATTCCACCGGTCATCACCGAATATCCTATCGGGATTACCCAGCTCACCCACGATACTGTTCTGGGGTATCACTCGACCTATTCATACAAGACAAAATCATTTTCCGATCAGTGGAACGACAACGATAATTTTTCGCTCGGCTTTCGTCTTTATATACCCATTTTCAATGGCTGGCAAGTGCGTTCCGGAATTACCCAGGCGAAAATCCAACGGAATATCGCTGAGCTGGATCTGGAACAGAGAAAACGCACACTTCAGAAGAACATTGAGCAGGCTTATGCCGATGCAGTGGCTGCGCTTCAGAAATACACTTCGGCCAACCAGAAAGTTCAGGCCCAGGAAGAGTCCTTCAAATACACCGAGCAAAAGTTTGACGTTGGTATGGTAACCTCTTACGATTACAACAACAGTAAAAAAGATCTGACAAGTGCCCAGTCTGAGTTATTACAGGCAAAATACGATTTCATTTTCAAAACCACGATACTTGACTTCTACATGGGAAATCCCATACGTATCAGTCAAAATTAAACATCAAATCCATGACTCCTAAAAAATCAAAGAAGAAACTCTGGATCATCGTTGCAGTAGTCGCTGTACTTGCCATTATCATCATTTTAGCCGTTATCAAAGGCGGAAAGAATGAAGGGATCAAAGTCTCTGTGGAAGAGGTGGCCAGGCGAACCATCGTCCAGACTGTCTCTTCCAACGGTAAGATCCAGCCTGAGACCGATGTAAAAATATCGCCCTATATCTCCGGTGAAGTGGTTGAACTCTATGTGAAAGAGGGCGACCAGGTGAAAAAGGGGGATCTGCTGGCCAAGATCGACCCGGAAATTTACATCTCGCAGTACGATCAGAGTGTGGCTTCTTTGAACACCCAGAAAGCCAATGAATCCAACTCCAAAGCACGCCAGGTTCAGATGGAGGCACAATTCGAAAATGCCCGACTGAACTTCGAACGTCAGAAAAAGCTTTTTGAACAGAATGTGATCTCCAAGGCCGATTTTGATCAGGCCAAAGCCAATTTCGAAGTGGCTCAGGCACAAGTTACTTCAGCCCAGCAGGATGTGAAAGCTTCGGAGTTCATGGTGAAGAGCTCGGAAGCAGGCTTGAAGCGCTCCAGGGAGGACCTGACGCGAACAGCAATTTTTGCCCCTAACGAAGGGACTGTTTCCAAACTGAATGTCCTGAAAGGTGAGCGCGTTACCGGGGCATCCCAGTTTTCCAGCGGTACGGAGATCATGCGGCTGGCTAACCTCAATGAGATGGAGGCTCAGGTCGAAGTGAATGAAAATGATATCATCCGGGTAGCCCTCAGCGATACCGCTCTCATTGAGGTAGATGCCTACCTGAACCGGAAATTCAAAGGAGTCGTGACCGAGATTGCCACATCAGCCAATACCACCGGTGTAAGTGTTGATCAGGTAACCAACTTTAATGTCAAGATCCACCTGTTGAAAGAGTCATACGAAGACCTGCTTGACCCTGAAAAACCCTTTTATAGCCCATTCCGTCCGGGGATGTCCTGCACGGTGGAGATCCAAACCGAGACCGCCTACGATGTGCTAACTGTGCCTATCCAGGCTGTGACAACGCGTGTGTCGCAGGATACCCTGGATAAGCTGAATGCACAAAACAGGGAGACCGAGCAGCGGGGTGACCGAGAAATTGAACGGGTCACTACCAAAAAGACCGAAGAGATCCAGGAGTGTGTGTTTATTTTTGAAGATGGGATTGCCAAAAAACAGGATGTCAAAACAGGGATCCAGGATAACACCTATATCCAGATCGAATCGGGTTTGACCGACAGCGTGGAGGTGGTCACATCGCCCTACTCCGTAGTATCCAAAACCCTGAAAGATGGTGACAGGGTCAAGAAAGTTGACCGCAAAGATCTTTTTAGTGCCAGCAAATAATGTCGCTCATCCTGGCCATTGAAACGGCTACACCTGTTTGTTCTGTTGCCCTCGCACGTAAAGGAGAGATCCTCTCCCTGCGTGAGTCATCCCCTCCCAATGCCCATTCTTCCGTGTTAACGGTATTTATTGAAGAACTCTTCCGTGAAGCCTCTTTGCGTTATGTTGATCTGGATGCCATATCGGTAAGCATGGGTCCGGGTTCCTATACCGGCCTGCGTATCGGAGTGGCTACGGCAAAAGGCCTCTGCTATGCCCTGGATAAACCGTTGATTGCTGTTCCGACGCTGGAAGCGATGGCTTTAGGTATGAGGTTCAAGGTTCAAGGTTCAAGGTTCAAGGCATACAATCAAATTCCAAAAATCGGAAATCGGAAATCGGAAATCGGAGATCTCTTTTGTCCGATGATCGATGCCCGCCGTATGGAGGTTTATTGTGCTGTTTACGATGACAACCTGACGGAGATCCGTTCCACTGCTGCAGTGATTGTGGATGAACACACTTTTAGCGACCTTCTGGCCGAATACCCGGTTCTTTTTGCTGGAAACGGTGCTGACAAATGCAGGGGGATTCTCTCCCATCAACCGAATGCATTATTTATACAGGGATTTTCAGCTTCAGCCAGGTTCATGATCCCATTAGCAGAAAACCGGTTCCACGACAACCGATTCGAAAACCTGGCCTACTTTGAGCCGTTTTACCTGAAGGATTTCGTGGCCGGAAAACCCAACGTCAAGGGATTGAAGTAGATCAGACACCATGGCACCACGGCACCATGGCATCACGGAATTGAAGGTTATCGCAGCAGCACACAACGCCTGGTCAGGGTCACATCAGGAGTTTTCAACCGGTAAAGATAGATCCCGCCGGGAAGCTGCTGTCCTGCATCATTTGTTCCGTTCCAGGTAACCTTGTAAATGCCTGCCTGGTAAGGTGCATCCACCAGGGTCTTCACTTTTTGTCCATTCACATCGTATACCTCTATCACGACGGTCACCGGCTTTGCAACAGCGTACTCTATGGTCGTTGATGTGCTAAACGGATTGGGGTAATTCATGGAGAGGGTACTCTTTCTGTTCGTTGCCGGATCCCCGATACCGGTGTAGAGTCCTTCATTGACGGCAATCGTCACATACTGGGTGTCGATTTCACTGATCAGCATCAGGTCGTCATAGAGAAACTGCATCCTGGCATCGGTGGGCAGCGGGATCACTATGTTCAGATCAACCGATTCATCTGGAGCAAGTGTATGTGGGAATCCTGTAAAGGGCCAGGGATCAACCGACCACATAAACGGCGAGGCGGGGGAAGATTCCTCCTGCACATACACCAGATCCAGGTCTACATCTGTGTTGTTGACTATGGTGACGATCTGTCCGTCTAGGCACTGCTGCGGATTCTCGAAGAAGAGTGTATCAGCCGTCAGGCTTACATCCGGCGTGATAAAGGTGGTATCTCCGGCCATGCAACCAATCCCGGTAATCACTTCTGTGGAGGCATTATCGATCACAAAAGCCAGCAGTTCACAGTTCTCCATGATGTAATCAGTAGCTGAGTAGTCGAACGTAAAAGTCCGGGTATAGAAGGTTCCGGCATCCGCATCTGTCAGGATCGGATCGCCCCATTGACCGACGAAGGCTTCACGGAAGGTATGCTTGTGGACATAGGGGTAGCTGCCGCCTGCCTGATGGGAGACAAGGTTATTTTCAGCCAGGGTCACCATCAGGTTGTGATCACCCGGGAAATCTTCGGTGTAATAAATATCCACCACCACGGTGAGCACACTGGTTCCCGGATCATAACTGGTGGCCATTCCCACATTCATCGGAGAGGGTTCGGCCATGATGGTGTTGGCATGAGTTGCCCATACCGTGCGGCTCATCAGCCTCTCTGGGGGTGTCCATAAACGGCGTTGGATGAAGGAGCTTGGCATGAACCGGCTGGTGCCGCAGTAAGGAATCATGTAGAGGCTGTCAGGAAAATGACGTCGAAAATCAGGATCGCCAGCATAGGGAGTTGTGAAGCTTGAATTGTAGGGATGATAGGCAACGCAGAATGCTCTTCCCGGGTTATCGGCCAAAATCTGGGCCATCACCTGATGACCGGCCGGACAATTGGGACAATTCACGCCTGTGAACTCTTCCAGGATTGCATTTTTATCCAGGGATTCGAGGGGCACATAATGCTGTGACAGAATCATGCCCGGGATGAGGATTGCAACAAATCCCAGGCTAACTAAACGTAGAAATGTTTTCATGATAAAACGTTTGGTTTCTTAAAAATGGAAAGATAAAAATACAAAATCTTTGTCAATCCTGGTTCCTTTTTTGATATAAGAACTGTTTTCCGGGATGATTTCCCTAATTTTACATTCCTTTTACCCCCTGAAGCCAATGACTATCCATCCCCCTTTTACAAGATTTCAAACCCGGGTGGTTACCCTGGGCGATTTGCCCATGGGTGGGGATTATCCCATACGGGTGCAGTCGATGACCAATACCGATACCCTGGATACGGATGGAACGGTGGCACAGGCGATTCGGATGATCGAAGCTGGTTGCGAATACGTAAGGATCTCTGTGCCTGGGATGAAGGATGTAGAGAACCTCCGGGAGATCAAAAAGAGGATCCGGGCGGCCGGATTCAACACGCCGCTGATTGCCGACGTCCATTTCAATCCAAAGATCGCGGAGATCGCAGCCACGATTGTCGAGAAAGTACGGATCAACCCCGGCAACTACGTTGCAGGTTCAAGGTTTCGTAATCTAATCATCCAGTCATCTAGTCATCCAGTTATCCAGTCATCCAGTCATCCGGCATCCGATCATCAATACCTCGAACAGGTCTCAAAACGTATGGCTCCTCTCCTGAAGATCTGCCGGGAAAATGGCACAGCAGTTCGCATCGGGGTCAATCACGGTTCGCTATCAGAGCGAATCATGGAGCACTATGGAGATACCCCGCTGGGGATGGCGGAGTCTGCCCTGGAGTTTGCCCGGATCTCTGAACATCATGACTTCCGGAACCTGGTATTATCGCTCAAAGCCTCCAATACCCGTGTGATGATTCAGGCCAACCGGCTGCTGGTGGAGCGAATGAAGGCAGAGGGGATGGATTACCCTTTACATCTGGGTGTCACCGAAGCCGGCGCCGGGGAGGATGGCCGGTTGAAATCGGCGGTAGGGATCGGCAGTCTTCTGGCCGATGGGATTGGTGATACCATCCGTGTCTCCATCACCGAAGATCCCGAATACGAGATCCCCGTAGCTTACGGAATTCTCCAGGCAACGGGCGTTCGTATCACCTGTACCGAATACATCTCCTGCCCCTCATGCGCACGTACCCTTTTCAATATCCAGGAATCAGCAGAACGAATAAAAGAGCGAACAGGACATCTTACCGGATTGAAGATCGCTGTGATGGGTTGCATCGTGAACGGTCCCGGCGAAATGGCTGATGCCCATTATGGTTACGTTGGCGCTGGGAAAGGAAAAGTGAACCTTTACAAGGGCCAAAAGTTGGTGAAGAAGCAGGTGGATGAAGCCGATGCAGTGGAGAAACTGATTGAGTTGATCAAAGAGGGGGGAGACTGGAAAGAATTGCCATAAATTGCCATGGATTGCCATGGATTGCACATAACTGGCCAATGCACGAATTATTCTATTACTAGTTTTCCGGTTGCAAAGGTTTTGCCGGTTGGGTTACTGACTGTCAGAATATAAAATCCCCCGGGGATGCCTTCCCTGCTGAAGTTGTAAGGATTTGAACCAAACAAATCGCGAAAAATTTCTCTTCCAAAGTAGTCGAACAATACCAGGTTTGCTCTGTCACCCGGTTTCAGGAAATTGACTGAAATTTTAGCTACAGTTTGAACGGGATTTGGGTAAATATTAAGTTCAGGGGATTGATCCTTATATATTGTATCGATTTTTACAAGTGT
>JADHVQ010000009.1 GCA_016783905.1 Bacteroidales bacterium
GGAATGTGAGGGTGATGGAGAAGCACATCACCCATCAGGAAACCCGCAAAAAGATGATCGAAGTCATGGTGAAAGATGACGGCGTAGGCATGTCCCCGGCTGTGCTTGAGCAAATCTTCCGCATCGATCAGATGATTAAGACTCCGGGAACCGACAACGAAAAGGGGACCGGGTTGGGATTGATCCTCTGCCGGGAGCTGGTAATGCGTAACGGAGGGACCATCTGGGCTGAGAGTAAACCCGGGAAAGGCACCACCCTCCATTTCACCCTTCCCAAAGCCTGAATTGTCGCGATTCCTGTTTCACTTTTTCGTATCTTTGCGGCTATAAACCTCCCAAAACCACCCATTTTATTATGAAACGACCTATCATTCTCCCGATGTTGCTGTTGGGCCTGACCATCTTTGGTTATTCCCAGATCACTGCTACCATGAAAGGATCCGAGATCTGCTCCTATAAAAAATCCCAGGCATCTCTGCTTCCCGAACTCCCGGGAAACACGCAATCGGGACCCACACATTCCTTTGATGTACTGAATTATACCCTCGACCTGGATATTTACAATTGTTTTGCAACTCCCTATTCTCATGCATTTGACGGAACTGAGATCATTACCTTTCAGGTGGACTCCACGCTCAGCTCCATCGTCCTGAATGCAAACACCAACTCGCTGCAAATCAACTCTGTGAGCATGGCAGGAGTCTCGTTTACCCATGCCAACAACCTGCTGACCATTCAACTGGATCAGACATATAATCCTGGCGATACGGTGGAAGTAGGCATTGCCTACCATCATAATGACGTGACGGACAATGCCTTTTACGCCGGCAACGGCTTTGTCTTCACCGACTGTGAACCCGAAGGAGCAAGAAAATGGTTCCCCTGCTGGGACAGGCCCTCTGATAAAGCCACGCTGGATATGACTGTGAAGGTCCCCAGCAATGTAAAGATAGGCTCAAACGGAGCCCTGGCGGATTCCACTCTTGTGGCCGACACCCTATGGTACCATTGGGTAAGCGAACACAATGTTGCGACCTACATCATGGTTCTCACCGGAAAGGTGAATTACAACCTGGATATTGTTTACTGGCATAAGCTGAGCAACCCTGACGACAGTGTTCCCATCAGGTTCTACTATAATAATGGAGAAGACCCTTCAGCCATTGAAGAGATGATCATACCCATGGCCGACTGGTTTTCTGAGAATTTCTGTGAGCATCCTTTCCAGAAAGATGGCTTTGCCACCCTGAACAACGAATTTCCCTGGGGCGGGATGGAAAACCAGACCCTGACCTCCCTCTGTCCGGGCTGCTGGTTTGAGAGTCTGATCGCCCATGAATTTGCCCATCAATGGTTTGGTGACATGATTACCTGTGCCACCTGGGCAGACATCTGGCTGAATGAAGGCTTTGCCACCTGGAGTGAAGCCTTCTGGTATGAAAGTTACGCCGGCTATGCAGCTTACAAAGCAGATATCGACGGGAATGCCAACTATTACCTCAATAACAATCCCGGTTGGGCGATCTCAGAGCCTGAATGGGCAGTCGTTACTCCACCCGTCAATGTGTTGTTTAACTATGCCATCACGTATTGCAAGGCTTCCACCATCCTGCATATGCTGCGTTATATACTAGGGGATTCCCTTTTCTTTGAAGCGTTGCAAACCTACTCCAACGATCCGGAACTAAAGTATTATTCCGCCGTCATTCCAGATTTCATGGCCCTGGTAAACGCGGTGACCGGCGAAGATTACGATTGGTTCTTCAACCAGTGGATCTATGAGCCCAATCACCCACACTACCAGAATACATATAACTTCCAGGACCTGGGAAATGGCCAGTGGCAAGTTAACTTCTACACGGAACAGATTCAGCCTGATCCCGAATTTTTCAAGATGCCGATGGAGATCAAGATCCGGTTCATGGACTATTCTGATACGATCGTCACAGTGATGAACGATGCTAATTATCAAACCTTCAACTGGGTATTTGACATTCGCCCGGTCTATTTCCAGTTTGATCCCAACAATAACATCGTGATCAAAGAAAGCTCCACCATACTGAGCGTTGAGAACCCGGATCCCGCTACTTCCCGGATCCATCTTTTCCAGAATGTTCCGAATCCGGTAACTCAATCAACCCGGATCAGCTATCAGCTTGATCAGCCGTCAGATGTTAGGTTAAGCCTGTACAACATGGTGGGAAGTAATGTAATGGACCTGGTGAATGAACATCAAGTTGCCGGGAAACATCAGGTTTCCCTCGATTGCAGCGTGTTGAATGCCGGCGTGTACCACTATACACTTACGGCAAATGGAGAGCGGATGACCAGGAAACTTGTCGTCGTAAAGTAAAGTGCTCTTCGCAGTTCGCAGTTCGCCTTTCGCTTTTCGCTGAAGCAAATCGCAAATCTGTGAGTATCTTTGTTTTCTGTATAATCTGTGTTCTAATAAATGTGATTATGAAATTTTTTTTACTCTTTCAGGTATTTTTATTTGTTGCCGCTATAGCTACCCGCGCAACAACTCCGGTTCCAACTGATACCGCCCACTGGTACATGGAGCACAGCTACGATGTGTTGCAATACAAACTTGAGGTAGACCTGTACGACAACTACACCACTCCCTACCCCAAGACTTTCTCTGCCACAGAGATCATCACCTTCCGGGTGGACTCTACCCTTACCTCGATCAAGCTGAATGCCGTGAACACCTCGCTGGAGGTCGACTCCGTGGGGCTAGCAGCAATTTCATTTACCCATACCAACGACACGCTGACCCTGCAGCTTGATCAGACCTATAATCCCGATGCAGTGGTGGAGGTGAAAGTATGGTACCGTCATCTGAATGTAGCTGACCAGGGGCTCTATGTCTCCGGTGGATTTGTCTTTACCGATTTCCCGCCGGAAGGGGCACGGAAAGTCTTTCCCTGCTGGGACCGGCCTTCTGATAAAGCAACCTGGGAGCTGACAGCCAAAGTGCCTCTCGCTGTCAGGCTGGGATCAACCGGATACCTGGCCGATTCGACTGTTGTGGCCGATACGCTCTGGTATCATTGGATTTCAGACAACCAGGTAGCTACCTATCTGATCACATGGACCTCATACAACAACTGGAATATCAATGTTTCTTACTGGAACAACATCTTCAATCCCAACGACAGTGTCCCTATCTGGCTCTATAAAAAACCGACAGAGAACATCACCACCGCTTTGGAAAAGATCCCTCTGATGACCGACTTTTATGCGGAGAAGTTCGGCCCCTACCCGTTTGAAAAGATCGGATTTGCCACCATCACCACGTTTCCATGGGCGGGTATGGAGAATCAGACGATGGTGAATCTCATGCCGAACGGATACAATGATGAACCGTTGATCGCTCATGAACATTCCCACATGTGGTTTGGCGACTTGATTACGTGCGGGACCTGGGCAGATATCTGGCTCAACGAAGGCTTTGCCACATACTGCGCCCAATTGTGGCTGGAGAATCAGAACGGGTACGCTGCCTATAAAAACAAAATGAACTCCCTGGCCAACTATTATCTGAGCTACAATCCCGGTTGGCCTATTTACAACCCGCAGTGGGCGATCCAAACCCCTTCCGCAAATGCGCTTTACAATGTGGCCATTTCGTACTACAAAGGAGCTTGTGTCCATCATCAGCTCCGGTATATACTCGGAGATTCTCTCTATTTTGCAGTCATGCTTGCCTATGCCAGCGATACAAACTTCATTTACAAATGTGCTGTAACGGAAGATTTCGTAGCTGTGACCAATGCCGTGACAGGTGAAGATTACACCTGGTTCTTCGACGAGTGGGTATATGAACCTAACCATCCATTCTACGAGAATGTTTGGGAAATGGAAGATCTGGGCGGCGGACAATTCAAGATCATACTGGAAATGAACCAAACCCAGACCAACACTGTCTTTTTCAAGATGCCCATTGAAGTGCAGGTGGATTTCAATGACGGAACCGATACCATCGTAACCGGCATGAACGATGCAAATCCTCAAACGCTGGAGTGGGTATTTGACAAATATCCCAGCAATGTAACCTTCGATCCCAGCCGGAATATTTTACTCAAGCATGGAACCACGGTCGTAGGAAGAAAAGATCTTGAATCTACCGGTTTTTCTCTGAAACAGAACACCCCAAATCCTTTCCGGCATCAAACAACTATCACCTATTCAGTGCCCGGTGATGAACATATAAAAATTACCCTTCTGGATAATGCCGGAAGAACTGTGATGATCCCGGTGCACAAACCGCATACACCCGGTGAATACAGCTTTACCTTGTATGGAGAAGACCTTTCTCCGGGAGCATACTATTGCAGGCTTGAAGCAGGAACAATCGTCCGCACGATCAAACTCATCGTTCAGTAATTCCTAAAGGCTCAATGGGTCTTTGACCTTAATCTTCAGCAGGGCTTCCGAGTTGATCTCTTTCATCTCTTTGATGTAAAGGAAGGTCAATCCTTTCACATAGTCGGATTTGATCTCGTCGATATCTTTTTTATTCTCTTTTGAGAGAATGATATCGGTGATCCGGGCCCGTTTTGCGGCGAGGATCTTTTCGCGGATGCCTCCTACCGGCATCACTTTCCCTCGCAATGTGATCTCCCCTGTCATCGCCATGTTTTTCTTCACTTTCCGTTGTGTAAATACTGAAGCGAGGGCTGTGAAGATGGTGATGCCAGCAGACGGGCCGTCTTTCGGAGTGGCACCTTCAGGGACATGGATATGGATGTCCCATTTCCCGAAGAGGTCAGGATCGATACCAAAATCGGTTGAGTGGGCTTTCAGGTAAGCCAAGGCAATGGAGGCAGACTCTTTCATCACATCCCCCAGGTTTCCGGTAAGGGTCAGCTCCCCTTTCCCTTTGTTCAGGCTCACCTCAATGAATAGGATCTCACCTCCGTGGATGGTCCATGCCAACCCGGTAACCACACCAGCCTGGTCATTGTTGATCTGTTTATCGACCTGGAAAAGCGAGGCTCCCATGATCTTCGTCAAATCACCAATCTTCAGAATCTTATTAAAAGATTCATTCATCACTATGGATGTGGCGCGTGACCGGATGATCTTGGCTATCGACTTTTCCAGACCCCTGACGCCCGATTCGCGGGTATACTCTTCGATGATTGTCTGCAGGATTTCCGGGGAGAACGAAATCTGGCTCTTTTTCAAGCCATGTTCCTTCACTTGCTTGGGAACCAGGTGTTGCGTGGCAATATCGATCTTCTCTTCAAGCAGGTATCCGGGAAGTTCGATGATCTCCATCCGGTCGCGCAGGGCTGGATGAATGGTGCTCAGGGTGTTGGCTGTAGCAATGAACATGATACGGGAGAGGTCGTATTCCACCTCCAGGAAGTTGTCATAAAAGGCCACATTCTGCTCCGGATCCAATACCTCCAGTAAGGCAGCCTGCGGATCGCCGGCGATGTTCATGCCTGCCACCTTGTCAATTTCATCCAGCACAAATACAGGATTGGATGATTTGACCTTTTTAATGCTTTGAATGATTCGTCCCGGCATTGCACCGATGTATGTTTTCCGGTGTCCTCGCAACTCCGATTCATCTCGTAAACCACCCAGGGACATACGGGTATACTTCCTTCCCAATGCCCGGGCTATCGATTTACCCAGGGAGGTCTTACCCACTCCCGGAGGCCCTACCAAACAGAGAATGGGAGACTTAAGGTCCCGCTTCAACTTGATCACGGCCAGGTACTCAACGATCCGCTCTTTCACTTTTTCAAGTCCCGCATGGTCTTCATCGAGCACTTTTTTCGCGTGAGAAAGGTCCAGGTTGTCTTCGGTGTAATGATTCCATGGGAGTTGCACCAGTGTCTCCAGGTAGTTGATCTGGATCGAATATTCGGCAGCAGCAGGATGCATGCGCTGAAGTTTGATGATCTCCTTTTCAAACACTTCCGCTATCTCTTTCGACCACTTTTTATTTTTTGCCTGTCCCCTTAATGCATTTACCTCCTGCATATTCGGACCACCACCCAGCTCTTCCTGGATCGTTTTCAACTGCTGGTTCAGCAGGTAGTCGCGCTGCTGCTTATCCAGCTCTGTCTTCACCTTCTCCTGGATGTTGTGTTTCAGCTCCAGGACCTGTAATTCACGTAAGAGGTGACGCAGTATCAGGTTTGAGCGTTCGATCAGGCTGGATACTTCCAGCAGTACCTGTTTCTCGCCAGGATCTACATTCAGGTTTGAGGAGATGAAATGGACCAAAAACGAAGGACTCTCGATATTTTTAATAGCAAAGGCAGCTTCCGAAGGAATATTCGGAGATTTGTTAATGATCTGCACAGAGAGGTCCTTCAGTGAAGAGATCAGGGCGTTGAACTCCTTATCCTCCCGGATGACCTTGTCGGGAACTCCGTAAGCCTCCACCCTGGCCTTGATATAAGGCTCCGACTGGATCAGCTCGGTGACGCGAAATCGTCTTTTCCCCTGAATGATCGCAGTGGTACTTCCATCAGGCATCTGCAGGAGCTTGATGATTTGGGCAACAGTACCCACTTCATTCAGATCCTCATACTCGGGATCTTCTACGTTAGCATCTTTTTGGGCTACCACCCCAATGATCCGGGTGGTTTTGTAGTATTCTCTAATCAGGGAGATCGACTTGTCACGCCCTACGGTAATGGGTATGACAACACCCGGAAAAAGTACGGTATTTCTCAACGGAAGAATGGGAAGTATTTCGGGGACATCTTCCGCATTCATTTGCTCTTCATCCTCTGAGGAGAGCAGTGGGATAAATTCAGTCTCAGAATCCATGAGGTCTGAAACGCTGAAGATATTTTTTTCAAGTGATTTTTCCATGATCACATAAGTCAATTTGTCACAATACCAAGATAATGTAGTCCGGGAGTGCTATTGACAAGATTTGTGCCAGTGGTGGAAGGAATTACATCCGCCTGTTCTTCAGTGTAATATTGAAGACACTTTTCAGCAGGTTTTTCTCGGTCTCATCAAACACTTTATTCCTGCGTTTGTAAACGGCTTCGGCAACCTCAATTGCTTTATCAAAGTTATAGTTGGTGTGTCCGGCCGTACTACCCCAGATAAATGAGGGGATGAAGTTCCGGGAAAAACCGGAGCCAAAGATATTGGCATTGATCCCAACAACGGTTCCGGTATTGAACATCGTGTTGATGCCGCTCATGGAGTGGTCGCCCATGATCAGGCCGCAAAACTGGAGATGTGTATTTACGAAGGTCTTTTTACCATAGCTCCAAAGCCGGATTTCGTCATATGTATTTTTCAGGTTGGATGTATTGGTGTCGGCCCCAAGGTTGCACCATTCGGAGATGACAGAATGTCCGACGAAACCATCATGGGCCTTATTCCCGTACCCGAAAAAGACCGAATTATTTACTTCCCCGCCAATCCTGCATTGCGGTCCGAAGGTAGAGGCTCCGTATATTTTGGCTCCCATCTTGATCTGAGTTCCTTCACACACGGCAACAGGACCCCGCAACGCGGCTCCTTCCATTACTTCTGCACCGGCGGCAATATAGATGGGGCCCTTTGTTGCATTCAGCATGGCACCCTCCACCCGGGCTCCCAGTTCGAGGAAAATCTCCCCGTCTCCAAAAATTCTGTTCGAGCCGCTGATGGGCTGCGAAGTTCTTCCTTTGGTAAGTAGCTTGAAATCCTCACGAAGAGCCAGGTCATTCTTGGTGAAGATATCCCAGGTGTGATTGATCTTCAAAGGGGTGTTCTTGAGCACAATCTCTTCAATGCCTTCAGAGGTGGATTCCCCAAGAGCGTCAAGATCATCGGCAGTCACATGAAGGGCAATAATGGTGTCGTTGAACGCCAGGGTTTGATCGTGCCGGAGGTTCTTAATCGCTTTCACCATGGCGGCATCCGGACACACAGATCCGTTGATCAGGATGTTGTGATCCTCCTTCACAAATGGAAATTTCCTGCAAAGATATCCCTCCGATAAAGATGAGGTCTTTACTTTCAGGTACTTCTCCCATTTTTCCCGAATCGTAAGGATCCCCACCCGGATGTCTGCTACCGGTCTCATAAAAGTCAATGGCAGTAAGTTAGTTCGTACGATGCTTTCGTCAAAGAGAATATAATTCATTTGCGGTTTCCTTGGTTCTTTGCACAAAAGTATGAATTATGTAGTGAAAAAAAGCCCCCGGAACGCAGAAACGGGGGCTTTTTTTCAGATATTTTCAACAATTACTTGTTTTCTTTCTTATCCAGATGTTTCTGATACCGGTTTTTGAACTTGTCTACACGACCGGCTGTATCCACGAACTTCATTTTTCCGGTATAAAAAGGGTGCGACGTATGTGAAATCTCAAGCTTTACCAGGGGATATTCCAATCCGTCTTCCCAGATGATTGTCTCTTTGGTTTTCACCGTCGATTTCGAGATGAAAGCATAATCGTTCGACATATCCTTAAATACTACCAACCTGTAATCTTTCGGATGAATATCTTTCTTCATTTCAGACACTTTTTTATTATGAGGGTGCAAAAATAATGATTTTTATCTAATTACCTGTGCTCCGGTTAAATTTTTTCCAGAAGAAAGGCCAGGGTATCCACCCCATCTGCATAGTCAGAGAGCGCTGGCTCCTGGGTCTTTCCCGGCCCAACAACTCCGGGCAACAGCTCAATGCGGGCCACCACACACTGGATCTGTTCCTGCTGTTGATCAAGCCTGGCCTCAACCTGGGAACGATCCCGGTAATATTCATAGTGCAGCACCGATACCGGAGTTGCAAGCTGCACCTGTTCAAGCATCAGGTAAAAACCACCGTCAATGAACCGTGTTCGGTTGACCAGGTAGATCGATTTATAGTAATCCAGGTTATTTCTGTATTTTGAGTGGTGAAAAAAATCCCGGTACTGTGAGAGTGCTTCATGCAATGGCTTCAGGTCATACCCTTCAGGCAGGTAAAGTTTGGAAATATTCCGGCATCCCAATCCGAAATAAGTAAAAATATCCGATGCGATGCCTTCCAGTTCCGCCGCTGTTTCGTTTCCATCGAGAATGGCAACACCCGTGCGGTTTTTGCGGATGATATGCGGGTACTTCCCGAAATAGTAGTTGAAATACCGTGAGGTGTTGTTGCTGCCTGTGGCGATGACGGCTTCCGGTTTCCCGATCTCTCCGGTTGTTAGTTCGATCCGGTCGCTCCAGGCAGGTTCCAGATTCACAAGGTACTGAATCATGGCTGGGATCAACCGGGCATCCTGCGAGGATAGCCTGGCTATCAAATGATTCCCTGAAAGAAGTACACAGAGAAGGTCATGAAAGCCAACCATGGGGATGTTCCCAGCCATGATCACCCCCACTCTCCGTGGCGTTCTCTTCTCCTGGATCTTCGGATAATAGTCCTCCACCCACCTCTCAAGGACTGGTCTGTCGAGCACCCCTCCCCAATACCGGAGTGCCAGAAAGATATGATCCCTGGAAAACCAGGGATTCTCCTTCTCCGCCTCTTCCATGGTTGAAAGGAGGATGGTCCTGAAATCAGGAGGATCCTGGTGGGAAGTTATCTCCCCAGGAACATGGCCGGTGAATAACCGGAGCATCCTTCCAAGTGAAGAAAAGGAAGAAATTCGTTGTTCCAGGTTCATGTTCCGCTATTTTTCGCAAATTTACATATTCAAATCCGAACTCTGCAGAAACCTCACCTTTTCACTATGCATCGATCTTTCCTGGTAAAATTGATCTGCTATCCAGCCTTACTGGCTCTCTTTATAGCTTCCGCCATCTCCTTGCGAGCACAGACAAATCAGGAGATATCAGAGGCCGAAGAGAAGCTGATGACGTTGTTCGGGAAGATTATGGCATCCCCCGATGATGAAGAACGGATCCACTCAGGGATCCAGTTCTCAGCACTGTTGCACAAGACGTTGACCATGGATGAATCCTTCGAACATCCCTTTTCCCTTCTTCCTAACCTGTCGAAACTGACCTCATCAGATGAAAGGCTCCGGATTTTTACCTGGAATGTTCCCCTCCACTCAGGGATGAACCGGTTTTATGGCCTCATCCAACTAAATTCGGCTGAAGCAGATTCACTGGTTGTCTTTGACCTTGTGGATCAGGGTGATGAGATCGCTGATCCTGACGAAGCGATACTCTCTACGGAACGGTGGTACGGTGCGATCTATTATAAGCTGATCTCAAAACAAACTGCGCATGGCCAGGTGTTCCATACGCTCCTGGGGTGGCGCGGAGAGAACATGCTGATGACCACCAGGCTCATAGATATCCTTACCATTGCACCTGCTGGAGAAGTCCGTTTCGGCAAACCGGTATTTTGCAATTACGCTGAACCCAAACCTGTACGGATCCTTTTTCGTCACAATGCAAACGTAACAATGTCTCTCCGTTATGAAGAGCAATGGGTGGTCACCGATAAGCAATGGAGTGCCAGGCGAAAGGAGTTTACCTATAGGCGCGAGAAAGCATGGATGATCGTATGTGACAGACTGGTGCCGGAAAATCCGCAGATGGAGGGGCAATATGAATATTATATCCCGGCAGGCGACGTGATGGATGGGTTTGTCTTCAAGGATGGATGCTGGAATTTTATCCAGCAGATTGATGCCAGGAATCCCGGGAAAAAATAATCTCTCAACCCTACACATCACTTGCTTTTCCTTCAAATATGTGTTAATTTTGATCTCTTGAGAATGTTAGGAAACCAATTATTTTTGGCTTAATATTGCATGAATTTTCCAGTGTTAAAACAAGATCAAATCCCTTTTATATGAAAAAGCATAATTTTAACGCAGGTCCCTCTATTCTTCCAAGAATTGCTGTGGAAAACTCTGCAAAAGCTATCCTTGACCTCAACGGAAGCGGCCTGTCACTCCTGGAGATCTCACATCGACACAAAGATTTTCAGGTAATCATCGACGAAGCGAATGCACTGTTTCATGAGTTACTGAATATTCCTCCCGGATATCATGTCCTTTTCCTTGGAGGAGGAGCCAGCACACAGTTTGTCATGGTACCTTACAATCTCCTGCAAACCCAGGCCGCTTACCTGGAGACCGGAGCCTGGGCAAAGAAGGCGATCAAAGAGGCAAAAATCTTTGGGACTGTGAATGTTGTCGGATCTTCCGCTGATAAGAATTTCAACTACATTCCCAAAGGATACACCATTCCTTCCGATGCTGATTATTTCCACATCACTACCAACAACACAATCTTCGGGACAGAGATTAAATATGACATGGATTCGCCCATTCCCCTGGTTGCAGATATGTCGTCCGACATGCTTAGCCGTCCGACCGATGTCAGCAAATATGCCATGATCTACGGAGGGGCACAAAAAAACCTTGGCCCTGCAGGCGTGACATTCGTCATCATCCGGGAAGATATTCTGGGAAAAGTAGATCGCAAGATCCCTTCGATGCTTGACTACAAAATTCATATAGACAATGGATCGATGTACAATACGCCTCCCTGTTTTGCTATTTATACCTGTTTGGAGACCCTGAAATGGATCAAAGGACTCGGTGGTCTCACTACCATCCGGGCAATGAATGAGAAGAAGGCAAATCTCCTCTACCATGCCATCGACCACAGTAAAATGTTTATTGGCACCGTAAACAAAGAGGATCGTTCTCTCATGAATATCTGTTTTGTCATGAAGGAGGAGTACAAAGACAAGGAGGAAGCCTTCATGGAGTTTGCCAAAGGAAAGGGAATGATAGGGATCAAGGGACACCGTTCGGTGGGTGGTTTCCGCGCTTCGACTTACAATGCCTTGCCGATTGAAAGTGTACAGGCCCTCATAGACTGCATGCATGAATTTGAAAAAACAAACCTATGACAAAAGTACTGATTGCTACAGATAAACCCTTTGCTCCTATCGCCGTCAAGGAAATTCGTGAGGTGGTTGAGGAGGCAGGATTTGAACTGGGACTGCTGGAAGGATACACCAGCAAAGAGGAACTGCTCAGCGCGGTGGCTGATGCCGATGCCTTGATCGTTAGGAGCGACATAGCAGATAAGGATGTGATCGACACTGCCGCGAAGCTCAAGATCATCGTAAGGGCCGGC
The DNA here is from genome assembly GCA_016783905.1 of Bacteroidales bacterium. GTDB lineage: Bacteria > Bacteroidota > Bacteroidia > Bacteroidales > FEN-979 > QYOJ01. The sequence continues at coordinate 12,076 of JADHVQ010000009.1, forward strand.
GCCGGATACGACAATGTTGATCTTCAGGCCGCTACGGATAAAGGCGTCGTAGTGATGAACACCCCAGGACAAAATTCCAATGCAGTAGCCGAACTGGTATTTGGCATGATGGTCTACCATGCGAGGAATTTCTTCAATGGAAAATCGGGATTCGAACTCAAAGAGAAGACCCTGGGGCTTCATGCGTATGGATACGTAGGCAAAAATGTTGCCCGTATCGCCAAAGGATTCGGGATGGAGGTGTATGCGTTTGATCCCTTTATCCCGAAGGAAGAGATCGAAAGAGACGGAGTGAAATGGATGGGTACCGTGGAAGAGCTTTACAAAACCTGCCAGTATATCTCACTGCATATTCCAGCCAACGCGCAAACCAAAAGATCCATTAACTACGCCCTGCTTTCGTTAATGCCCAGAAAAGGGGTCCTGGTGAATACAGCCCGTGCCGAGGTGATCAACGAAGAAGAGCTGTTGAAGATCTTTGCCGACCGGGATGATCTAGCCTATCTATCAGATATCCTGCCAGCCAATCTTGCCGGTTTTCAGGATGCATATGCGACGAGAATCTTCTGTACCCCAAAAAAAATGGGTGCACAAACACAGGAAGCCAATGTCAATGCCGGAATTGCTGCCGCAAAACAGATTGTAGCATTCATCAGGCATGGCGACCGAACATTCCAGGTAAATAAATAGAATTTTTATATATTAGTACTCATCAAATCCTCTCATCAATGGAAAACGAACAGGAAAAGCCCACTACATTTTTCAGGTTTGAAGATCTAAGAATCTATCACAAATCCCTGGATTACATCAACTGGCTCTATTCCCTGGCTGCTTCCGTCCAGGATGAACCACTGGTAAAATCGTTTTACGACCGCTTTCTGGCTTCAGCCCAGGGCATTGCCCTGAATATTGCAGAGGGTTCATCCCGGAATAAAAGCCAGTTTGTCTACTACCTGAAGATGGCGAAAAGTTCTGTCAGGGAATGTGTGGTCCTGTCGACCATTGGCCAGTCAAGGGCGTTCATCAATGATGAAGATTTTGAGTATTCAAAGAACCAGTTGATGGAGATGACGAAGATGGTTGGAGCACTTATAGGAAGCCTTCAGCGAAGTGTAAAGAGTAGTGATTCTGAGATAGATGTTGAGCCGGATTGATCCGCACGATTTTTCATTATGGCTATATTAAAAGCATTCAAAGGACTCCGGCCACCCGCTGAGATTGCAAAAGAGTTGGCTTCCCGCCCTTACGATGTATTGAACTCCAGGGAAGCGTGTGAGGAAGCGGAAGGGGATCCCTATTCGCTGTTACACATCATCAAACCTGAAATTGACCTTCCAATAGATATCGACGAGCACGATCCGCAGGTTTACGACAAAGCCCGGGATAATTTTGAGATGTTTAGAAAGAAAGGGTGGTTGGTACAGGATGATAAAGAGCGGTTATACATCTATGCTCAAACAATGAATGGCAAAACCCAGTATGGCATTGTCGGTTGTGCTGGTGTGGATGACTACCTGAACGGGATCATCAAAAAACATGAACTTACCCGCCATGAAAAGGAAGAGGACCGCATGAAGCATGTTCGCATCACGAATGCCAACATGGAACCTGTCTTTTTTACCTACCCTGCCGTGAAAGAGATTGATGAGATCGTTGAGGCATATGTTAATACGCATAAACCCGTCTATGAGTTTGTGGCCGTTGATGGTATTGGTCACCGCTTCTGGGTGATTGAAGATGATGCCATCAGAGACAAGATCATTGAGCTTTTTAGGCAAATACCCTATACCTACGTAGCCGATGGCCATCACCGGACTGCAGCAGCTGCCCTTGTGGGGAATGAGAAGAGAAAACAGAAGCCTGATTATACCGGAGATGAGGAGTTCAATTACTTCCTGGCGGTACATTTCCCGGATAACCAACTCTCCATCATTGATTACAATCGCCTGGTTACCGACCTGAACGGGCTGACCAATGAAGAGTTCCTGAAGAAACTGGAGATGGTTTTCACCATTGAGCCCAAAGGTTTGGATATCTACAAACCCGATCGCCTTCATAACTTCTCTATGTACCTCGACGGCCAGTGGTACTCCATCACTGCCAAACCGGGCACCTATAATGATTCCGATCCCATTGGCGTGTTGGATGTCACGATCCTGTCCCAACTAGTACTCGATAACATTCTGGGGATCAAAGATCTGCGCACCGAAAAACGAATCGATTTTGTGGGTGGCATCCGCGGACTCGGAGAACTGGTAAAACGAGTCGACCATCGCGAGATGAAGGTCGCCTTTGCGCTTTACCCTGTATCCATGCAACAGTTAATCCATATTGCGGATACCGGGAACATCATGCCACCTAAGACCACATGGTTTGAGCCTAAGCTCAGAAGCGGGCTGGTCGTTCACCTTCTGGATTAGCTATCACGGAGATGCCGGATGCCGGCTCCTTGATGCTAGATGTTGGATAACAGGGTCAGGTTAATCAAGCCGTTTTTTCTTTAATCCTCCAGATACTCCCTAAATACCTCCTGCAGGTAAGCTTTTCCCTCCTGTATCATGGTGTCCTGCCGCTGTGGGGATGGCTCGTAAAAGTAGAAATACGGGATGTTCAAATCAAACGAAAAGTAGCCATCAGGGCGAATCCATCCGGCCCCATCTTCATTACTAAAATAAGCAAAATCAGCTACATACGGATTGAACAGGTTTTTGCTCCAGTGGAATTGGTTTGCCGGAAGATCCAGCTGAGCCAGCAGGGTGGCCGGGATGTCGTGTTGATTGCCAATGCTGCTCCAGGTTGTTCCCCGGAACTCCTCCCGGATCACATTGCCATAAAACAGCATCGGAATCTTATGGTACTCCCGTGAATGAGGATGCCAGTTGTAGTATGAGTTGTGGCTGTGGTCTGCCACAATGATAAAGAGTGTGCTGTCAAACCATGGTTTCCTTGCTGCCTGTTGAAAAAACTCACCCAGGCAATGGTCTGTATAGAACGCCGCATTGATATACTCACGTTCATTATCCCCCCAGGTCAGCGGTTTTTCAAATGGCTGATCCCACGGAGAGTGGGTGCTCAATGTGAACAGCGCTACAAAAAAGGGCTGCCGGGTCCTGTCCAGGTCATCGGCCATATACCCTAAGGTAAACTCATCATGAATGCCCAGTTTCCCCAGTGGCAGTTCATCCGGAAAATCATAGATCTCCATGATTTTCTGGAATCCGTTATAGTATATGTATCCTTTTATATTTCCGTAAATCAGCTGACCCCCAAAATAGAATGCTGTGGTGTAGCCCTTTTCTGAGAGATTCCGGGACAGACTCGGCACCTTCTGATACTTGTCGGGCTGCACCGTAATGCAAGAGATCGGGTGAGCCGGGAGGCCGCCAAAAATGGAAGCCATCCCCTGTTCTGAGCGGGATCCTGAAGCGTAGATCTCGGTAAAGAGGATCCCTCCTTCCTGCAACTTCCTGACTTCAGGGGTTATCCCGGATTTGCCTCCAAGATCCTCAATGAGGTCAGCCGACCAGCTCTCCAGAATGAGAAGCACCACATTGGGGCGGTTTGTTGTCAGAATCTGAATAGTGGTATCCTTTTTCACCTTATAAAGTTCCTGTACCAGGGATTTCGCGGAGGAATGATCCATGAACACATATGGATTCCTGTCGAAATTCCGGAGGTTCTCGAAAACGCTGATATAGAGATTAAAGAGGTTGTTCACCGAGGCAACGTTCAGGATGTTCTTTCTGGTAAAGATCGATTCGCTCTGATTGATCGGGATCTCCTGAACACCACCACGCATCCCGAGGAAGAGAGGTCCGGGTACCAGCAGCAGGAAACCAACCGTGAACCACCAGACCCGTTTCACCCGGACCAGGTTTGGATAAAACCACCGGATGTAAAGATAGATCCCGGTTCCACTCATCACCAAAAGGAGTAGCAACAGGATTAGAAAATCGGAGGTTCCGGCAGAGTTATAAATCTCGGATGGACAACGGAGGTAATTGATCACCTTGTAAGTCAACTTTGTTTTCCATTCGCTGTAGATACCCATTTCCCCGGCCGCAGTCAGGGAGTAGAAAAATATCATGATCCCTGCATAGGCTTTGTTCACAATATTTAACCAGCGAGGGCTGTAAATCGTCTGGACTGCCAGGAGAAGAAATGGAAGAATCATGAAGTAGCAAGCAGTGGCCAGGTCGAGTTTAAAAGCGTGATAAAAGACGGCCAACACCTCCTGAAAAGGGATCTTTTCAATACGGATCAGGCGCAGATGATACAGAAGGAAAATCACCCTCGTGAAATTGAAAAAGAGGATCCAGAATAGAAGTTGCCGGAAGAATGAACCCAGAATCTGCTTCATGATCAAGGAAAAAGGCAAAATTAGTTGATTGTTTGAAACGATCAAATCACTAATTTTGTTCTAACGTAGCCCGGAAACCGATGATGCTGAAAGAAAACCTGCAAAACCTGATGCACGATATCCCTGCCGGAGTGAGGCTGGTTGCGGTTTCCAAAACACAACCGGTTCAAACCATTCGCGCTGTATACGATGCTGGCCAGCGAATTTTCGGGGAGAACAAAGTCCAGGAACTGATTGCTAAACATCCTCAGCTTCCTAAAGATATCGAGTGGCATTTCATCGGGCATCTTCAACGAAATAAAGTGAAGCTCATCGTCCCCGTGGCCAAACTGATCCATGGCATCGACAGTTTCAAACTACTGAAGGAGGTCAATAAGGAGGCCGGAAAAATTGCCCGAAAGGTAAATTGCCTCCTTCAGTTTCATATCGCCACCGAAGAGACTAAATTTGGTCTCGACTGTAAGGAAGCTGTCACGATACTAACCTCACCGGAATACCGGGAGATGAAGTTTGTGAATATCTGTGGTGTTATGGGGATGGCTACTTTCACTGGCGATCAGTCATTAATCCGTCAGGAATTTCGTCACCTCCGGTCTTTTTTTCTGCGTCTGAAGGAGACCTTTTTCCAGGAATCTCCGGATTTCAAAGAGCTCTCCATGGGGATGTCGGGTGATTACCGGATTGCGATTGAGGAAGGCAGTACGATGGTCAGGATCGGGACGATGATATTTGGTGCCAGAGAGTAAAGAGAGGAGATAACATTAAATGGATTGGATCATGAAAAGAGGATTATTTCTGCAAGGGATTTTGATCATGGCAACGGCTTTCACGGTCACCGCCCAGGTGTATCTGCCCAAAAAAGCGTACATGCATCTTGTTGGCAGGATTGATGTGGATCAGGAGATTTCGCTGAACCTCGTAAAAGTAAACGATAGTCTGTATGCCGATCTGGTCTATACCAGCAAACAATGTAACTTCTCTGTTCTTTCGGGGAAGGTGGACGAGGAGGGAACCTTCCTGATGAAGTATCCCTTTTGTGATACAGGGATGGTTTTCCGGGGTAGTTTTGTTAATCGCCAGTCACTGTCAGGAAATTATGAATCGGTTGATGGTGAGATAAGCCACCCATTTGTCCTGGTGGAGAGTTACCCCGAAGGTTCCATTCCCCTGCTGGTTTACTATCATCATCTATCCCGCAAGCTGGTAGAGAAGCCTGAATCTCCCCGTGCCGAAATCAGCCAGTGCCTGATCATTCCGGGCGAGTCGAGCAACCCGGTACTTTCTGATTCCCTTCGGATCCGGATGATATCCAGTTTCACCGGCAAGGCCAACCGTCAAAAAGATCCCGATGTGGCCATCCGTTCTACGCAAGAGGCATTTATCAAAAACTATCTGTCCAGCAATGAATCCCTCTACGAATCGATGCCCGAGGCTGGAAGCCTGAACTGGACCTTATTGAAATTCATGCATGTATTATATAATGACAACAATCTGCTCACCTATTACCTGCTCAACTATGGCTATACAGGTGGAGCACATGGACTGGAAACACAGGATTTCACGGTTTTTAACACCAAATCGGGAAAAGTCCTCTCCCTCAATGATCTCTTTCTACCCGGTTTCGAAACAAAGCTGACCACCCTCTTAACCCGGAAGTTGAAAGAGATGACGAAGCTACATGCCAGCGAAAAGCTTTCCGATAACGGATTTTTCGTAGACGATGTTGCACCGAATTCCAATTTCTATCTCACGGCAAGCGGCATCGGATTCTTTTATAACCACTATGAGATTGCACCCTATGCCAATGGCCCGACCGATATTCTGCTACCGTTTGATGAACTCAAAGAACTGTTGCGGGATCAGGGGCCTGTTTTGCCTCTTCTACACCGGCGTTGATGCCCTGACAAACCGGTTCTTTCCAAAAATATCCCGGATTACCTCTACAAGCGGGAAGCCTTTCTCACGAAAAAGGTTGGCCGTTGCTTCTCCCTGTTTTTCAGGAATCTCAACATAGAGCAATCCTGCAGGTTTGAGGTGATCAATCGCAATCGAGGCTATGGCTTCATAAAAAAGCAACGGATGATCGTCCGGGACAAACAATGCATGTTCCGGTTCCTGATCCACTACATGGCTGTTCATGTTGCCTCTTTCACTTACGGGGATATAGGGGGGATTACTAAGTATAATATGATAAGAACCCGGAAGTTTGAAGGTGCAAGGACGAAGGATATCACCCTCCCTGAAGGTTACCTTCAGCTCGTTGGCAGCAGCATTTTGCCTGGCTATATCAAGTGCTTCAGGAAATTTTTCAATGCCTGTGACAAGGGCATAGGGAAAAGCTTTTTTCATGGCCAGGGCCAGGCACCCTGAGCCAGATCCCAGGTCAAGAATTGAGATCTTCTGATCCCTTAGTTTTTGATTTTCACGGGTTACCAGGATAGCCAGTTCCTCTGTTTCGGGTCGTGGAATCAACACCCCTGGTTGAACGTTCAGGGTCAATCCGCAAAATTCAGTACTACCGATTATATATTGTACAGGCTCACCCTGGCTCAACCTGTGGAGTGCTTCCCGAAAGCGAAACCAGACCTGGTCCTCCAGGAGCCTTCCTTTATTCAGGCTGACGGTGGCCCGGCTCCAGCCCAGCAGATGGTCAAACAAACGGTGCAGGATTGCCCGGATCTCCTGGTCGGGATAGCGTGTATTCAATTCCCGGTGAAAAAGCGACACCATCTCTCCCGTTGTTTTTCCTGCATGATTCATGGAACGAAAATAGAAAATAAATAACTTCGCCAGGATAATGGTATCTTCTGACACATATCTATCGATTGCCACCGAATCCCAGGCTTCCATCCGTGAAAAAGCAAGCAAGTTCCTGGCCTTTGCCTTCCCTGTGGTATCTGAGGAGGAGGTCAAAAGCCAGCTCGAGTTACTGCGCAAAGAATATTTTAACGCGAACCATCACTGCTATGCCTACCGGATAGGGCATCCTGAAACGGCCATTTACCGGTTCAACGATGATGGAGAGCCCTCTGGTTCAGCGGGTAAGCCAATTTATGGACAGCTTCTCTCCCGGCACCTTTCTGATCTCCTCGTTGTGGTGATCCGCTATTTTGGAGGAACCAAACTGGGAATCCCGGGATTGATCCAGGCCTATAAGTCAGCTACCTCTGAAGCACTTGAACAAAACAGGATCATCACGAAAACACTCACATCCAGGTTCCGTGTCACCTTCCCGGTATGGCAGATGAATGAAGTGATGGTGATGCTGAAAAAAGAAGAGGTGGAAATCATCTCTCAAGAGTACGAAGAGCAATATATCGTCCACTTCTCTATCAGAAAATCGAAGAGCGATCTGATTAAGGCAAGACTATCGTTAATCACTAACATATCTATATACGAATGATCAAAGTCAGAATCACCCAGTTACTTTTTTAATTCAGTCTTCTTTAGTATTAAAAACAAAAAATATTTCATATGAAACTGTATATCAAAGTGTTGGAAATTTAGATTCTTTACAAATACTGGTTTTTTTATAACATTAAAACGTTATTAAACAGGGATATAGAATCCATTTCTTGTATGTTTTTAATAAAGAATGAGTTATTTGAACGGGGTGCACTGTCAATTTTTTTATAAAATCAACCATAAAAATTTTTTTTTTCAACTTTTTTTTTAAAATTTTGTTAACAATTTGATGCTCCCCGATTCCTACAGGATTTTGACTTGCGGTAAAAGTCCAAACAGCTTGTTATAACGTAAAATAAGTCAGTTTCGAACAGTAAAACCTTTGAGGTATACGTGTTAATGGAAAAGAATGTAGGTGAAGTATGGGAAAATTGTCTCAGGATCATTAAGGACAATATAAACTATCAAAGCTACAAAACGTGGTTTCTTCCGATCAAACCTCTCAAGCTCCAGGATCACGTACTAACCATTCAGGTACCCAGTCAGTTCTTCTACGAATGGCTCGAAGAACACTACATTGGCTTGCTGAAGAAAACAATTAAAAAGGAACTGGGACAAGAGGGCCGTTTGGAGTACAGCATCATCATGGATAACTCTGAGAATGAGCCAGGCCCATTTGCTATTCATGTCCCGACCACTGAGCGAAAAGCAACTGCCAATCCTGCGGTCTCTATGCCGATTGATCTGAATCGGGGCGCTTCAAAAGAGATTCCCAATCCCTTTATCATCCCTGGCCTGAAAAAAATCAAGGTCAATTCACAACTCATCGAAAGTTACTCTTTCGACAATTTCATTGAAGGCGACTGCAACCGTTTGGCCCGGTCCGCCGGATTTGCCGTTGCTGAGAACCCCGGGAAGACCGCTTTCAATCCTCTGCTGATCTACAGCCAGACAGGACTAGGCAAGACCCACCTCTCTCACGCCATCGGCCTTCAGGTGAAGAATAACTTCCCTGAGAAGACGGTATTATATGTCACCACCGACCAGTTTATCAACCAGTTCATTGATTCGGTCAAGAATAACAACCAGAACGACTTCATCCATTTTTACCAGATGATCGATGTCCTGATCATCGATGACATTCATAACCTGGCCGGTAAAGAGAAAACACAGGATGTCTTCTTCCACATATTTAACCACCTTCATCAGAAAAGCAACCAGATTCTCCTGACTTCCGATAAGCCTCCGGTTGAGATGAAGGGGATTGAACCCCGGCTCCTCTCCCGTTTCAAGTGGGGACTCTCCGCAGATCTGCAGATCCCGGATCTGGAAACCAGGATCGCTATCCTCCATAAGAAGCTGTATAACGACGGGATAGAGATTCCCCAGGAGGTAGTGGAATACCTGGCATACAGCATCAATACCAACATCCGTGAACTGGAAGGCGCCCTGATCTCCTTGCTGGCCCAGTCCTCCCTGAATAAAAAGGTGATCACCCTGGATCTGGCCAAGCAGATGATCGACAAATTTGTCAAAAACACGTCGCGGGAGATCTCTATCGATTACATCCAAAAGGTTGTTTGCGATTATTTCAACATTCCCATTGAGATGATCCACTCCAAAACCCGGAAACGGGAGATCGTCCAGGCCAGGCAACTCTCGATGTATTTTTCCAAGAAGCATACCAAAGCTTCCCTGGCAAGCATCGGTCTCCACTGCGGCAATAAAGATCACGCCACCGTTCTGCATGCCTGCCGGACTGTAAACAACCTGGTTGAAACGGATAAGCAGTTCCGGCAGTTTGTAGAGGAACTCGACAAGCGGATCAAACTGTAACTCACGCTGACTTTCTCATGAACATTTTATTTGTATGTACCGGAAACATCTGCCGGTCGCCGCTGGCTGAAGGGATATTGAGACACAAGTATGCCGAACGGAATATCCGGGGCATCGTTGATTCATGTGGATTCGAGTCGTATCATACCGGTGACCCTCCCGATCACCGGGCACAACAAATTGCCCGGGCCAACGGGATCGACATATCCACCCATTCCTCCAGGTTATTCAGGGGGGAAGACTTTGACCAGTTTGACAAAATCTTTGTCATGGACGCATACCATTACCAGGCAGTCATACGGGTTGCACGTTCTGAGGAAGACCGTAAGAAGGTAGATTTCATACGTAATGTAATCTATCCCGGCCAGCACAAGCCGGTACAAGACCCTTATTACGATCATTATTCCGCCTTTGAAACTGTATTCGATCAGTTGGAAGAGGCCTGCGAGAGATTCGCCGAGTCACTTGTCACACGCACCGAGTCATGACCTCTTCCTTACCCCTGGCACCCTCCCTTCGGGAGATGAAGGAAGCCCACCGCCGGATTATCCCTTTTATCCATCGCACCCCGGTATTGTCGTGCCAGGGCATCAACCGCGTCGTAGACGCCGAGATCTGGTTTAAGTGCGAAAACATGCAGAAGGTAGGCGCCTTTAAGGCCAGGGGAGCCACCAATGCAGTGCGCTCACTTGATCCGGCTTTATGGCATCTGGGAGTTGCCACCCACTCCTCCGGCAACCATGCACAAGCGCTCTCCTGGGCAGCAAAGCTCGCCGGAATCGATGCCCATATTGTCATGCCCTCCAATTCCAACCGGGTGAAGGTGGAAGCGGTCAAAGGGTATGGAGGTGAGATCACCTTCTGCGAACCAACCCTGGAGTCAAGGGAGACTACGCTGGTCTCCGTGCTCAAACGGACAGGCGCTACGGAAATACATCCCTATAACAACCTGAATATCATTGCTGGCCAGGCTACAGCAGCCATTGAACTCCTGGAAGAGCAAGAGGATCTGGAATTGGTGATGGCTCCGGTGGGGGGTGGAGGACTCCTCAGCGGAACAGCACTGGCCTGTCATTACCTTGCCCCTGAAGTACGCGTGATTGCAGCAGAGCCTGCCCAGGCTGACGATGCCTTCCGCTCATTCAACCAGCGAAGATTTATCCCTTCCGTCAATCCGGATACCATCGCAGACGGCCTTCGCACCTCCCTCGGAAGCCTGACATTTCCGATCATTCTCACGTATGTGGATCGGGTAGTCACCGTCAGGGAGGAGTCGATCATCACCGCCATGCGGCTGTTGTGGGAGCGGATGAAGGTGGTGGTGGAACCTTCGGCCGCTGTGCCTCTGGCGGTACTACTGGAGGACCATGAAGCGTTCCGTGGCAAACGGATCGGGATCATTCTCTCCGGTGGAAATGCAGACCTTGAACAGTTACCCTGGCAATCATGAAACGTGGTACCCTTTTTCTGATCCCTTCAACGCTCGGAGATACGAAACCTGAGGAGGTGTTGCCTGAGAAGACACTCGGGGTAATCCGCTCCCTGAACTCCTTTATCGTGGAAGAGATCCGCAGTGCCAGGCGTTTCCTGAGGAAAGCGGGATTCAGGGGGAATTTCGATGAAACCGGGTTTCTGATCTTTAACGAACATACCAGCCGCAAAGAGCTGATGTCCTTTCTCACTCCCATGCTCCAGGGGATGGATACCGGTCTTCTTTCTGAGGCAGGAACACCCTGCATCGCCGATCCGGGAGCCGAGATCGTAGAGATAGCCAGGCAGGCAGGTATCCGTGTAATCCCCCTGTCCGGACCAAGTTCTATCCTGCTGGCCCTGATGGCTTCCGGCTTTAACGGTCAGAATTTTGCGTTTCATGGCTACCTGCCGATTGACCGGAATGAGCGACAACGCAAAATCAAAGAATTGGAGCGGATTGCACGGGAGAAAGATCAAACACAGATATTTATTGAAACACCCTACCGGAATAATGCTATCTTTGGAGCCATGATCCACGCTTGTAACCCGGAATCCAGACTCTGCGTGGCGATGGACCTGACACTGGATAGTGAAACCATTCGCGTCCACACCATTGGGGAGTGGCGAAATAAAAACGAACAATTGCCTAAGAAACCTGCTGTTTTTTTACTTTACCGCTAATCCATACCCCGTTGTAACAATCACCCGATCCTTTCGTCTAACCTTATTCCTCACCATAACCCAACCCATTGGAAACTATTCTTTCGATCCATCAACTCTCCAAACGATACGGTCGCATCCAGGCAGTCAATCAGCTTTCACTTGAAGTCGGGAAAGGCCAGGTATTCGGAATCCTTGGCCCGAACGGCAGTGGGAAAACCACTACCCTTGGCATGGTGCTTGACCTGGTGCAGCCCGATATTGGCAGCTTCGAGTGGTTTGGAGAAACACCCACCAAAGAGAGCCGGAAGCGCATCGGTGCAGTCATTGAAACCCCCAACTTTTTCCCCTATCTCAGCGCCAGAAAAAACCTGGAGGTCGTGGCAAAAATCAAGGATTACGACTATTCCGACATCGACCGTTCGCTTCAATTGACCGGCTTATATGACCGAAGGAATGACAAGTTCAAAACCTACTCCTTTGGCATGAAACAGCGGTTGGCAGTAGCTTCTGCCATGCTGAACCAGCCCGAGGTGATGATCCTGGACGAACCAACCAATGGTCTTGATCCACAGGGGATTGCACAGGTCAGGGAGTTGATCAAAAAGATTGCCAGGGAGGGGATTACCATCATCCTTGCCAGCCATCTCCTCGATGAAGTGCAGAAAATCTGTAATCATGTAGCAGTACTGAATAAAGGGAACATCCTGTTCTCCGGCGAAGTACATGAGGTGCTGGCAGTTTCCGATTCCTTCGAGCTCAAAGCAAATGACCCGGCGGCCCTGAAAGCAGCAATTACAGAGCACCCGGCGTTTCGCTCTGTCACCGAATCCGATGGCATCCTGCTTGCCGTTTTTGCCGAACTTGTCACACCGGGAGAGATCAATGACTACATGCAACAAAAAAAGATCACCCTCTTCCACCTGGCGGAAAGGAAACGGACACTTGAACAACATTTCCTGGAACTCCTGAAAGACGACCCATCATGAAGCTGCTCACCATCGAACTGAAGAAAGTTCTTACCTACAAGACCTTCTGGATCATCATCGGGCTCTATTTCCTGTTTCTTGGCCTGGGGATCGTCATGGCTGAATTCATTGTCAATGCCATGGTCGACGACGTCAACAAGCGGTTGCCTATCCCTCTCCCTCATGCGGTGCTGTTCAATTTCCCCGACATCTGGCAGAACCTGACCTTTTTTGCCAGCATCCGGTTTGTATTGATCTTTCCGGCCATTCTGATTATCATCTTGATAACTAACGAGTTTACCAATAAAACGGTTCGACAAAACATAGTCAACGGGATGTCGAGGAGTGAATTCATCTTCTCCAAGCTTCAGTTGGTCTTTATGTTCGCTGTGGTTATCACATTCATTCTCACACTTGTGATGTTCATCCTCGGCCTGATCCATTCCGACAGTCAGAGTTTGTCGATGATATTTAACCGGTTCTCCTTTGTCTTCGGTTTCTTCATCCAGATGATAACCTATCTCTGTTATGCCTTCTTTGTTGCCTTCCTATTACGGAACACCGGTCTGGCCATCGCGCTTTTTACCCTCTATACCATCATCATCGAACCGGTCATCTATTTCTTCCTGCGTGCTCCTTTCATGTGGGAGAATAAGGTATACACCTACCTGCCGGTGAACGCTGTTATCCGGATTGTGGAGTATCCGGCCATTCCGGCATTGAAGAAGCTGATGAATTTTCAATTGCAGGATGAGGTAACCCTGCTCTCCTGTGCTATTCCTGTCATCTACTCGATGGTAATGATCGGGATTGTTTATTGGACGTTTAATAAACGGGACCTTTAGAGCCTAAAATCGGTTAGAAAGTTAATAACTATGTGACTTTATACTCCAGGTCAAAAGCCTCAAAAATTTGCTTGTGCCGTTTGGTCATTTCTGTTAAGATTGGTGGCTGTTCTTTGATCGAAGTTATTTTTAGCTTTCTTAATTCATAAATCATTTCTTTGATCGTAAACTTCTTAAAAAGATCATATTTTTTTAAAGTTTTGTATATTTCACAATATAAAATTAATGCAATAAATTTTATAAATAACCGGCCCTCCATCGTTGTGTGATTATGGGCCCTTAACCGGTTGCCATCCATTTCGTTTTTCACGATATCAAACATTTTTTCAATCATATCCTTTTTACGATAATATAATAATACCGTTTCTCTGCTCATTTCCTCATTCGTCGCTATAACAAATGTTCCCAACCGGGTAATTGCTTTTTCAATGGCTTTATTGTTTCTTTCTATTTTTTTGGAAAATCTGTCAAACCGAAAATATTCTTTTAAACCTCCCGGGATTTCTGTGTCCCTATACTCATCAAATTGTTTTTTATTGGAAAATTTTAAATCTGCTGTTTTATTATGGAATTGAATAATTTTTTCTAAAATAACTTGTTTTTGATCCACCTGGCTTTTTTCATTAAAAAAGATATGTGCGTCAAATATATTTTTTTCATCAAGAATATATTTATCCTTTACATAGTATAGAATTTCATTATTGCACGAAAAGGCATTGTACGATAACCCTAATTCCCTTTTCTTGTCTTGCACCAATTGCTTTACTTTCTTTACGGTAAAAGGTAAAGGTTGAATGAACTTTATGCAATTATCCGGATTATTTAATTCTAAAATATTTGAACTGCTATAAAATCCCCTGTCCATGATACACATGAAATCTTTCAACCCGAAAGCGTTCAGGTAACTCATGGAATTTTTCAATGTGCTTACATCGACTATACTTCCCGTATAAAGCCGATAGAGCAGTGGAAGCGCTTGCCGGCTGCAACACATGACCCCCATGTTGATTTGTGGTAAATTTTCACCATCACGGTTATGTCCCCACTCAATGTATTCATTGTTTGTCCCATAGCTCGAAATGGAAGTTATATCATAATAAATTGCATTTATTGGTTTAAGGTGTTCGATCCACCGGGCAAGAAAATCTAATTGCCTGTCTTTGGATTTTCCAATTTCTTCACATAATTCGGATATGGTTGTTGAATCTATTTTTTTTACACCAGGCAGATGATGTTCCTCTAACCAATAAGGAAACAAATACAATGGAGATGCTTGTGCAATTTCATAAAATGCTAATGCCATCATTTCTTTGAAATTAACAGGGAATACTTTTTCTAATAATTCCGGCAACCCTAACCTTTCGCTCAAGGATTGCAATAAAAATGCATCTCCATAAATTTTAACAGAAATAGATGATAAATTGTTTAATATTCCTGGCCGAAAATCATTCTTTTTACGGCCCAGGTATTTTCTTCTTTGTCTCGGTTGTTTCTTTTCTTTATCCCAGTAACTTTCAACCTCATACAAATAAATTTTACCTTTAATTTTCTGCTCAATAATATATGACATAGTTGTAATGTATTAATAACTATTATTGAGCAAATATATAACATAAAATCAACCTTTTAACAATATTTTATACATAGTTATTAACATTCGAAAGTGAATTTAGGTTAGAGAGGTAGTTTACGGTTATTTTGGGGTGCAACTTTTCAACTCTTTCAGCCTGGAGAGCAGAGGGGGGTGGGAATAATGGAAATAAACATACAGCGGATGCGGCCGCAGGTTGCTGAGCTGGTTCACCGATAATTTTTTCAACGCCTCCTGCAATGCCGTGGGATCAAACTTTTCACCGGCAAACCGGTCGGCAGCATACTCGTTCTTCCTGGATAAAAAATTATTGGCTAATCCCAGCACCAGCGATAACGGACTGTATAGTAATCCGAATGCCAGGATCCCAAGTTGAAAACCCGGAGTTGCTTTCCATCCCGAAAAACCAGCGAGTGCCTGACACAGGTCAGCTGCCAGCCAGCTATCTTTCCGGATAAACAGGGAGAGGATAAAGAGCATCAGGCCCGTTTGCAATATGGAGATCAGGATCCCCTGCCGGGTATGTTTTTTCTTGTAATGGCCTATTTCATGCGCCAAAACAGCAACCAGTTCCTCTGTAGTATGGTCTGTTATCAATGTATCGTACAGAACGATTCGCTTTTTCATCCCCAGGCCGGTGAAGTAAGCGTTGGCTTTGGTGGAGCGTTTGGATCCGTCGATGACATAGATGTTCCTGAGTCTGAATCCCACTTTCGCGGCAAATGCCTCGATGGCATCGCGTAATTCACCCGGAACCAGGGGTGTTTGCCTGTTAAAGAGCGGGACGATCAGATTGGAATAGAACATGGTCATGAATACCATAAAGAGGGTAACCACACCCCAAACAATCAGCCAGAAGGAATTGCCTGTGGAGCTATAGATCCATACAACCAGTGCCAGAAGCCCTCCCCCGATCAATGTTCCAAGCAACAATCCTTTAAGCTTATCCAGAATAAAAAGTTTCAGGGTTGTTTTGTTGAATCCGAACCTCTCCTCAATCACAAATGTGCTGTACAGCTCGAAGGGGATCATAACCAGGGAGGATATCATCCCGATGACACCGAAAAAGAGGAGTGCCAGCAGGATCGGATTATTCGTAAACACTCTCAGGAGATTATCCAGCCATACAAAGCTCCCAAAAGCAAGCAGCGCCACCAAAGCCAGGAAGGAG
Source organism: Bacteroidales bacterium (assembly GCA_016783905.1). Classification (GTDB taxonomy): domain Bacteria; phylum Bacteroidota; class Bacteroidia; order Bacteroidales; family FEN-979; genus QYOJ01. Next base: position 28,385 of record JADHVQ010000009.1, read on the forward strand.
AAAGAGGAGATGACCCAGGAAAATATCTGTTTCAGTTTCAGGTATTGCTGAGATGTCCGGTATTGCTCCGCATCGTATATCCCCTTGAGTTCATCCGGCAGCTGGTCGCTCCAGCGAGTGGTATTGAGATACTCAAGCAGCCGTTCCAGGATAAAATCCAGCAACAGGACGGCCAGGATCAGGTATAAAAAGTACATGGAGGGAGGATTCATCAGAGGCCGGTATATTTTCGGAGAGTCCACTCCCCAGTTAGGAAAGCCAGGATCAACAGGAAAACCCAGGGTGCGTTAATCAGTTCAGAAAAGATCTTTTGCACGTATGAGATGGAATGTATCTCTTCATTCTGCAATAATAATCCCGGAAGCGTGCTGAGTTCATCCGGATGGAGCAATTTTCCCCGGTGACTTTCAGCAAGTCTGAAAAGCAGATTGTGGTCAGCCGTAAGGTTTACCGATTCCAGGTTAACGGGAGTAACCACAAATGATCCCCTCTTCTCATGGTGATCCTTACCTGCAGTCACCTCCGCATGGTAGGTATATAGACCGGGTGGAAACGCGCCAGCCCTCAGGAAATATATTGATCCGGTTTGTCCGAAGGTGAAGGGGTAGTTATTGCCTGATTCATCAGTGATAACCAGGGTGACATCCGGATCATTTATCAGTTCATAGCTCTGGTTGTATAACTCCGCTTCCATCACAACAGGCTCATTCTCAAGGAAGTCAGGTTTCAGCTTAACCCGGAAGAAACTCCGGTCCTGCCTGATGGAAAGGTATTGAACAATTTTTTGAATCAACTCATCAAACGCCAAATGATCACCTGCTTGAGTATAGTTTGTCAGCCTCCACCTCCAGAAATTCTCACCGGTTATGAATCCCCTCTTCTGATCCGCGGTATGTGTAAAGCAGATCAGAGGGAACTGCGTAATGATCCCGTTGATACGCTGGTAGGCAAAAACCTCCGTTAGTGGGGAATACTGGTATACTCCAAACGGGCTCTGAAGCGGCGAGAGCTGCGGAATGAGTCGGGTAAGAGCTTTGTTGATGGTAAAATAGGGGAATGCTTTATTGATGATGGGATAGGACTCAGAATAGGAACCATGTGACGAAGAGAGGAGCAGACCGGAATTCATCCGGTTGAAGGCTGGGAGGTCCGACTGTGAGCCAAGGACGAAAAGGGCGGAAGGAAGTTGCGTGGTAACAGATTCGGAGATTCGGACACCACGAAGAGAAGGAACCTGATAGAAGATGACCAGAGCCGCACTGTCTGAAGCAAGCAGGTACTCCTCTGATGACCGCTCAATCAGCTCATATTTTTCATTGCCTTCCAGGGCTTTCCGGATGACTCCGAGATCCGGGTGGGGAGCATCGTAAACCAGCACAATTTTTGTCCGGACATCCAGCACCTCAATGAAGATATCCTGCCGGTTATTGTCCAGACTTAACTCCCCCTCCAGCGGAGCCAGTTCGATCATGTACCTGTGCCATCCGTGCTCTTTTGCTTCCAGCAGAACCGCAATCTGTCGTGAGAAGCGATTGCCAGTAACAGGTAAATCTACGCTTTTTAAAACCTTATTTTTTTCTTTAACTGAGAGGCTGATATGCTCTCTTTCACAGTGAATTGCATCAACCTGGATCTCGATGGGGAATTCATCTCCCAGGAAGATCTGCGCGTTGTGCAGCACCTTTTTCACAGAGAGATCACGGTGATCTGTCGTATCACCAAGAGTAATCGTATAAAGCGGATACGGAAGGTCCCGTGCTGCATAATAAGGATCGGTTCCGAAATTACAGATACCATCTGAAGCAAGGATAACGGCTCCCACATTCCTATTCAGATAACGGTTAGTGATCTCAGAAAAAAAGTGGGAGATATCGGTTAATTTTTCATTGAAGTCTGTTCTCATCGGAGATGTCACCCCCTCTCCAAATGAGTAGGTCCTTACATCATAACTCTCTTCCAGTTCCGTGACCAGCTTCTCCAGCTTTTCCAGGTACTCTCCCTTGATCCAGGCAGAATCACGACCAAGGAGCAGGGATTGAGAATTATCCTGTCCGATGATGATCACCGGTTTCTCAATGGTGGTGAGTTGTTGCCTGATCAGTGGCGAGAGTAAAAGAAAAGAGATCAAAAATACCGCCAGGAACCTGAAACCAACCATGACCCATCGAAGCCATGGGTTGGCACTCTCCTTATCTGCCCTGAAGTAGAGCAAAAACGCGTAGGTTGCCCCGAGCAACAGGCATAAGAGAATGAACCATACAGGATATTCAGTAAGGAGTCCCAAAAGATGAAGTATTAAGTATGCATCCCACCACAGACGCTAATGACTTGTCCGGTCACGTAAGCACTAAGATCAGAAGCGAGGAATACGGATACATCAGCCACATCCGCTGGTGATCCGGGACGTTTCAGTGGGATTTTATCGACCCAGCTTTTACGGTACTCTTCCGGTATTTTGGCCGTCATCTCTGTCTCAATGAAACCAGGTGCAATAGCATTTACACGGATATTCCTGCTTCCCAGCTCCATCGCGATAGACTTTGTGAAGCCAAGGATTCCTGCTTTGGAGGCAGCGTAATTGGACTGACCTGCATTTCCGGACAGACCCACCACCGAACTCATGTTGATGATACTCCCCTGGCGCTGGCTCAGCAGATGTTTCTGGATTGCTTTGGTCAGGTTAAAAACCGATTTCAGGTTGACGGTGATCACCGCATCCCAGTCGGTCTCACTCATCCTGAGGAGTAAGGTATCACGGGTGATCCCGGCATTGTTGACCAGCACCTGGATGGATTGAAAATTCTCCAGCACCAAGGCAATCAACTCCTCGCTTCCGGTAAATGAACTGGCATCCGAAGCGTATCCTTTCCCTTTTACTCCCAGGCCGGCCAGCTGTTTCTCCAGCTCTTTTGAATCGTCGTTATAAGCGATATCGGTAAACGCTATGTTGGCTCCATGCTCAGCGAACCTGATGGCAATTGCTTTTCCAATCCCCCGGTTAGCCCCTGTGATCAATGCCGTTTTTCCTTCAAGTAATTTCATGATTTATCGTTGTTTAATTAGATCCATTTAACCAGGTTGAAATCCTGACGGTGAGGCAGCAAGGGATTTTTAGGATACAACCTGAAAACATAATCATAAACACCAGCCTGGTTGATGGAAACATCACATGTGAAGGAGATGATATTTCGTTCTGCCTTCTCCATCTGCATCTCCCTGACGAAGATGGGCTCCTTCACCACATCATTCACCTTTTTCCCGAACAGAACCTCGATCCCGATATCGGTACCGGAGAGCTCATTCAGGTCCAGGATGATCTCAGCGCGAAAGTGCTGGCCCAGTTCCAGTGGTTTCTGTGTGGAATCGGGGGTTTTAATCGACAACACCTCAATGCTGTCCCACCCCCTCATCACTTTCCGTTTCCAGGAAGCGATGTGGCGGGCCATTTCATAGTTCTTCCCGATGATCACCTTAGACCGCTTCAGCATCCTGTTGTAGTACCGGTCGAAATAGTCGTCCAGTTGTCTCTTCATCGTAAAGTGAGGTGCGATTTCCGAGATGGTGTTTTTGATGTAGGAGACCCATTCAACCGGCACCTCCTTTTCATCCCTCTTGTAATAGAGTGGAACAATCTCCTCTTCAAGGATGGTGTAGATCGTCTCTGCATCGAGTTCATCCTGGAACTGTGCATTGTCATAAGTCGACTCTTCCCGGAGCGCCCAGCCGGCGTTTTTCCGGTATCCCTCAGCCCACCATCCGTCGAGTACGCTGAAATTGATCACCCCGTTCATGACCGCCTTTTCACCTGAGGTCCCGGAAGCTTCAAGCGGGCGGGTAGGAGTATTGAGCCATACATCCACGCCGCGGATCAGGTATTTGGCAAGTTCTATGTCATAGTTCTCCACAAAGAGGATCTTCCCAAGGAACCGGGGCATATGCATCGTTTCAAAGATGCGTTTGATCAGCTCCTGTCCGGCCTTGTCCTGCGGGTGTGCTTTCCCGGCAAAGATGAACTGCACGGGTCGCTCGTCGTTGTTGACGATCCGGTCCAGACGGTCGAGGTTACTAAAGAGCAGGTGGGCCCGCTTATAGGTGGCAAAGCGCCGTGCAAAGCCGAAGGTCATGGCATTTTTTGGGAGGGCTTCCCTGATCTTGAACATCACCTTCGGATTTTCGTTCCGCCGGGTCATGTCATCGTAAACCCGTTGCAGCAGGTATTCTGAGAGCTGGTTCTTTTGTTTCAGTTTGGTACTCCAGACGATCTCATCCTCTACGGTGTGAATCTTTTTCCAGTACTCGGGATTGGATTCGTCTGTCAGGAAGTCGTCCCCGAAGGTCTTCAGGTATAGCTGCTGCCACGACTTGGCAGTCCAGGTCGGATAGTGAACCCCGTTAGTGACATAACCGATGTGCAGCTCATCGGGATAATATCCGGCATAAAGCTTGCTGAACATCTCCCGGGAAACCCGGCCGTGGATCTTACTGACGCCATTAATCTCCTGGGAGAGCTTAGCTGCCAGCACACTCATCGAAAACTTCTCCTCTTCATCATTCTCCACCATCCTGCCCAGGTTCATGAACAATTCCCACTTAATATTCAGATGGTCCGAAAAATGAGCGAGGTATCTCCTCAACAGCTCCTCAGGGAAGGTATCGTGACCAGCAGGAACCGGGGTGTGCGTGGTAAACAAGGTGGTGGCCCTCACCACTTCCAACGCTTGTGCAAAAGTGAGCCGTTCGTTCTGAATGAGCTTCCTCATGCGTTCCAGTCCGATGAATGCTGAATGTCCTTCATTGCTGTGAAAGAGATCGGGTCTCATTCCCAGCGCATCAAGGGTCCGGATTCCACCGATCCCCAGCAGGATTTCCTGCCGTAAACGGTTTTCCAGGTCACCTCCGTATAGCTGGTGTGTGATGCTGCGATCCGTTTCCTGGTTTTCTTCAATATCTGTATCCAGCAGATAGAGCGGGATACGGCCCACATCCACCCTCCAGATTTTGGCATATAAGGTCCGGCCTGGAAGCGCAAAACTAACCTTCACCCAGTTCCCCTTTTCGTCCCGGATGGGATTGAGAGGCAGGTGGGTAAACTTTTGCGGGAAAGAGGTTGCGATCTGGTCTCCAAACAGGGAGAGACTTTGTTTGAAGTAGCCGTACCGGTACAGCAAACCCATGCCCACCATATTGACATTCGAATCGCTGGCCTCTTTCAGATAGTCCCCAGCCAGCATGCCGAGTCCTCCTGAGAAAATCTTAATGGTATCGTGCAAACCGTATTCCATGCTAAAATAGGCGATCATCTCTTTGGGCTTCTCCTCCCCTTTCGTCATATAAGCATCGAATTTGGCAAGCACTTTCTTCAGCCGTCCAATAAATTTTTCATTGGCGCTAAGCCCCTGTAACTCCTCATAGTTGAGCGACTCAAGGAGCGCAACAGGATTGAATTTCAGTTCATACCAGCGTTCATGGTTGATCAGCTCAAATAGCTCGCTTCCATCGTAATTCCATGACCACCATAAGTTCCTGGCCAGCCGCTCCAATCCTTCCAAATTCTCCGGGATCCGTTGTTGTACCAGGACTTTTTTCCATTCGGGCTTGATGTCGACAACAGCTTTGATTTTAGGGGCTTTGGCCTGTGGTTGTTTGCTCCGGAATTTCTCAGACCTTCCGGCCGTTTTTTCGATCGCTTTTGAGAAGGCATTCTTATAGTGGATGATCAGGTTTTTCCAGAGTGCCGACCGGGATATCTCATAGGCTTTGATCCTGATCTTTATGATCTCTTTCTCTGTTTTGTTGGAACAAATGGTCACATTCCTAACGATCTCTTCAACCACCAGAGTTGCGTTATCGTCTGTGCGTTCCACAACCGAGATGCACTCTTTGACAGTGGGAAATAGCTCCTTTATCCATTGCCCAAATCCGGCCAGGGTGGTCGTGATCGTAGGAATATGGAAGGCGAGGCTCTCCAGGGGTGTATACCCCCATGGTTCATAATAGGAAGGAAAGATGGATCCATCAAATCCAATCAGCAGATCGTAATAGTCGAGGTTAAAAATCCCGTCCTGGCCATTCAGGAAAGCCGGAACAAAAATGATCTTGACCCTGTCTTCCAGCCTGTTGAGAAGATTGTTCTCGCGGATCCTTCTCAGGATCGTATCATTCTCAGGTTCGTGAAGCCCGTGAGTCAGGTACTCCTCCTGGAGCGGGTGGGTGAAGTCCCGTTGACCGATCCTGTCCAGCAGATCCTGCCGGGGGCCTGATTGATAAGCAGGCACTGTGATGAATGCCATGATGGGAGCTCCCAGTTTTTCGTGGGTATTCAACTTTCCCATGGCATCAATAAACAAACCGATTCCCTTGTTATGAAACTCATACCTGCCACTGGTGATCAATAGAATACTATCTTTTGAGAACTCTTGGTTCATCAACGCTTCGGCAACTTCGATAAGCTTCTCTCTGGCAATATCGCGCTTGGCATAATAGGCCTCCCGTGCCGGAACAAAGGAATCCTCAAATCCATTGGGTGTGATCTCATCCGCTCCCTTTCCCAGAAACTGGATACACTCACTATCGGTGATACTGCTAACAGTGGTAAAACAATCTGCTTCCCGGGCTGATAGTTTCTCCAAAGAATATTTTGCAACTAAACCAAAACGTTTAGCAATCTCATCGCCATCAAAGGAAGTAAGATCTTTGTAGAGCGGAAGGCCATTCCCAGCGATACTGCGACCAATCACCGTGGCATGTGTGGTAAAAACCGTCCCTGCCTGGGGAACCTTTTCCTTGAGGTAGAGGATCCCTGTTCCGGTCATCCATTCGTGAAATTGCGCGACTATTTTATCCTGATGGGAGAGGTTGTAATTGTAAAAACTCTCGATGATCTTACCGGCTGCATACCCAAAGAGAGCAGGTTCCAGGTAATCCCAGCCTCCGGGGAGGGAGTCCAGTTTGTAACTTTCCCAGAATTTCGCCAGGATACTGTCTTTGTCCGTAAAGAAATTGGTAAAATCGACTAAGATGGCAATGGGCCGGCCGCTGATGTTCCATCTGCCGATCTTGATCCGAAGTCCTTCACTCTCAGCCTGCTGACGCCAGGATTTGTAAAGGAACTTATCCTCCTGGAACAATGGATTCTCGTGGGTCTCTTTCCATACATCCGGGCCAATCAACATGTAGTTGTCCTTCAACTCGGTGACAAGTGTCAACGCCTTGGTGGAGATGACCGTATAGATACCCCCGATTTTATTACATACTTCCCAGCTTGTCTCAAAGAGGTAGTCGGGATTGACCACCCGTTGTTCTTGCGTTACCATAACTCACATCCCATTAATTATTTCGCTCTTTTTCCAGGCTTCTTCGCGGTCTCTGATTTCGTTGATGTTGCTGCCTTTGAAGCTTTTGCTTTCGTAGCCGGTTCTCCCTTTTTAGCAGATACCTTTGTTGTCGTGGGGGAAGCTGCTTTTGTTTTAGGAGCCTTTTTTATTTTGGGGGCAATCTCCTCTGCTTCCACTCGAATGATGAAATCGGAGAGCACATTCATGTAGTTAATGAATGCCTCGTAGGGAGATGGATAAGGGTTGAAATATTTATGAACTTCCCCGTCGGAGAACCATTTGGTACACATATAATAGAAATGATCGCTGGTTTGGAGGCGTTCCCAGTCGCGTAATACATCTGGTTTGTTGCAGCGCATCACCTCTTTCTCAATGCCGTATAGTTTTCCGAATGCTTCATCCTGGAGTTCGTTTCCCAGCCAGGCGGTCAGATCCTTCTCCTCGTCGGCCCATGAGATGGGGTATAATACGTTAACAGGGGCAACAGGCTGGAGCTGTTCACTTACCTCCCTGGGAGTGGAGAAGCGAAAAGGAGAATGAGACAAAACTGTCTTGGGCAGATTATAAAAAAACTCAAAAATGCCAGTCTCTTTCCACTGTTGCTCCCCCAATGTCTCATAATTAAGAAAGAGGTTTATCACCTCCTCATTCTTGGGAACTTTATTCATCCATCCAACGAACTTCTCCGTGGTAACAGGCCACTCAGACCATGCACGGTTAGAGAAACGGAAAATGATATCATCGCTCAGCCTGAAATTACGCAGCAACAGTTTCAATTTCGTATTAACAGCGCTATAATAGAGAAAGTTAGGACTCTTCCATCCTAAGATATGCTTGGCCCCTTCGGTAAGGAGGGTGGTAAATCCCTGATCGGCTACGGCAAGACCGATGTCGTCGTTGAAGATTAGCTCGGTGTTGCGGAACGTAGTTGGGTTCTGGTTAAATAGATCCTTGATACGGTCGCGGTGTTTGGTAACCTGCCTGATAAATTCATCTTTGTTCCCCAGAGAAGCCAGGGAGTGGGAATAGGTTTCACCCGTAAACTCTACACAGCCTGTTGCCGCCAGTTCCTGAAATCCATGAATCACCTCCGGTGCATGTTGCATGAGTTGTTCCAGGGCGGGGCCGGATATGCTGTAGGTAACTTTGAAGGCAGTTCCAAATTCCCTGATCAAGTCAAGCATCATTTTGTTGGCCGGGAGATAGGACCTCTCAGCAACCCGTCCGATGATGTGCCGGTTCTGGTAATCATCATAATACTGGTGATCCTGACCAATATTAAAAAACCTGTAGGTACGTAACCGGTAAGGCTGATGAACCTGGAAACAAAGATTAATGAATTTCATAATACTGTTTTATATACTTCCTGCACGTTGAAAGCCGCATTCTCCCACTTCAGGTTATCCACCTCCTCTTTCCCATACCTGACAAACATTTGTTGCAACCCTTGGTAATGAAGGATCCCATAGATGGCATCGGCCATGGCATCAATATCCCAGAAATCAACTTTGACCGCGTGTTGCAACACCTCGGACACCCCAGACTGCTTAGAAATAACTACAGGGACATTGGATCGCATGGCCTCGAGAGGTGAGATCCCGAATGGCTCTGATACGGAAGGCATGACATAGACATCGCTCATGGCAAACATGGTATCCACTTCAGTGCCTGCCAAAAATCCGGTAAAGTGAAATTTGGTCCCCATTTTCAGCTTGGCAATCCGGCGAACCATCCTGTTAAGAAGGTCTCCGGATCCGGCCATGACAAAGCGTACGTTCTGGTCTCTTTTCAATACTTTGTGGGCAGCCTCTACGAAATAATCCGGGCCCTTCTGGTAGGTCACCCTCCCCAGGAAGGTGACCACTTTCTCTTTCACATGTTTTTGGATACCCGTTAACTCAGGGCGGCCAGAGGGTTCCACTGCGTTATAGACTGTAAAGACTTTAGCGGCATCGATCCCATATTTTTCTACGACGATCTGCCGTGTCAGATTGCTGACAGTGATGACCCGGTCAGCCTCCTCCATCCCTTTTCTCTCAATCTCAAAAACAGATGGATTTACGTGCTCGCCAGAGCGATCAAATTCTGTTGCATGAACATGAATCACCAGGGGTTTCCCACTGATGTACTTTGCCGCTATCCCGGCCGGATATGTTAACCAATCGTGTGCATGAATCAGGTCGTAGCTCTCCTGGCTGGCGATGGAAGAGGCAATCAAGGCGTACCGGGAAACCTCCTGCATCAGGTTTTTACCATATTTACCTGAAAAGGTGAAATTCTTTGAAAAAACCGATTTACTCTGTTCCAGCTTCTGATGTTCCTTTGTCTCAATCAGCTCCTCAAACTCCTCCTCCCCCACGTATGGGATCAGGTTTGAGCCAATCTCCATGTATTTGATCTTGTTCCAGAACTCCTGGTGTTCACTCTCCATAAAGTCCATGGTCACATCACTGGCGTTAAGGAGCCGAAATCCATGATGAGATTCATCTCCAAAGGCTTTCGGCACGACGAAGATGACTTCGGCCCCCAGTTTAACCAGTCCCTTGATCAATCCGAAACAAGCGGTTCCCAACCCACCTGTGATGTGGGGAGGAAACTCCCAGCCGAACATTAAAACACGCATTTCAATTTTCGATTTACGATTTACGATTTTCAAATGACGATTAACTTTATTCCTCATTCCTCCTTCCTCATTCACTACTCCCTCTCATATTCCTGAATCAGTTGATGGACCCTTAGGATTTCCGCAACCGACCAGGCTTGGGAGATCGCACCCCTTGGCGTATACGGCGGGTCCCCGTCATAAATCTCAGAGATAGTCCCTACCCCATGTTCCGTCATCGTTTGGCTAAACTCATCGTAGTATCCTTTGATAAAGGAGAGTCCGCTTTCCCCATGTATTCTTAGATAGCCTTCTGCAAAATGGCCGAATAACCAGGGCCAGACAGTTCCCTGGTGATAGGCAAGGTCGCGTTGGGTTTGATCACCGAAGTAGATTCCCTTGTAGGCTGCACTTACCGGTGTCAGGCTCCTTAACCCTCGGGGCGTCAGCAACTCCTGCTTGATCTTACTGAGTACCTGCTTCCGTATCTCTTCATTCACCGGGCTATAAGGCAGTGAGGTGGCAAACACCATGTTGGGACGTACCGACCAATCCTGATAATCTCCGTCGATGTAGTCGGCCAGGTAACCCTTCTCTTCATTCCAGAAGGTTTGCAGGAAGGAGTTCGGAATCATCTCTGCAATGTCAGACCACCGGGCTACAAACTTCGAATCGCCTGCCTTTTCTGCCAGCTCCATGCTGAACCTGATCGCATTGTACCACAATGCATTGACCTCAATAACCAGCCCAATCCTGGGAGTGACCGGTTTCCCATAGACGAACGCATCCATCCAGGTGAGCGCTTTACCGGGGACTCCTGCATAAATCAACCCGTCAGGCTCCATATGAATATTGAAGGCGGTGCCTGCCCGGTACCCCTCCAGGATCTGTTTCATGCTGCGACCATAGTCTTTCCAAACCTCCTGGTATCCACCGGTTTTAATGGCATACTGCTGAAGCGTCCAGAAAAACCACAATGGGGTATCCACACTGTTATATTCGGATTCTTTCCCGGATCCGTTATTGGGGAAGAGTGGTCCGTCGAGCTCTTTCAGCATCGTGTCAATTACAGCTTTACATGTTTTCGTTTCCCCGTTGGTCAGGGTGAGTCCGGGCAACGACACAAACGTATCCCGCCCCCATCGTCCGAACCAGGGGAAGCCGGCTATGACTTCGGTATTCGACCCACGTTTGACGATAAACTGTTGTGCTGCATTGATCAGGCAATTCTCGAAACTGCTCCTGGGGATCCTTCGTTTGCGTTCTGTGGTAAAAAGCCGTTTGATGCTAAGCGGGGAAATTACCGAGGTGCCTGCAGAAAAACAGACGGACTCTCCCGGTTTGATATCAAATTCAAAAAAGCCGGGAACCAGAAGATCCTCAAAATATTCGTACCCTCGCTCCATCTCCTCCTGGTATTCGATGTTATAATACCAATCAGGAGCATGGGTGTACTCATTCTGTTTGGAGATCTGCATGAAAAGATCGGTATAGCCATGATATAACTTCATGCGGATACCTCCATCAACTTTTTCGTATTTCTTATCGGCAAAAATATTTTCCTTACTTAAATGATGTACATTCCGGAAAGCCAGAAATGGACGCAGTCTTATCCTGGTGGGTGAATTGGCCTCTTCAAGTATATAGCGTATGATGATCCTGTCTTCATGGGAGATGAAGAGCATCTCTTTGGAGAGGATGGCCCCTCCCACCCGGTAGAGCAGCCGGGGAACCTCCATAGCTGAGAAATCACGGACATATTTATGCCCCTTGGGATTATAGGCCCCCCCCTTGTATTTATGAATCCCCAGGTTGAACTCGGCATCTTGCTGGATGAGAGTCTCGTCGAGAGAAGAGAGCAGTACATGGTTTTCATGATCAACTCCCGGTTGCGGGGTGACCAGCATACCATGATATTTCCTTGTGTTGCAGTTAATGATGGTAGAACTGGCATAGGATCCTCCCCGGTTGGACCGGAGCATCTCCCGGCGAAGAGAATATTCCAGGTTGACCAGTTGGTTTTTATCGAAATTGATATAACTCATAGAAAAGATATGTAAGGAATTGCAAATTTACAATATTAACTGCATTTTACGTTTCTATTATTGTTCACTCAATATAAGTACTTTTGCTGCATGGTAACAATCCGGAAACATCTGCTCTTCCTCCTGCTGGCAGGATTAATCCTGATTCTTTTCTCCTGTAGAAAAAAAGATAAGATCGATACCGACCCTTCATTAAGACTGGCTTTTTCGGCCGATACGGTCTTTTTTGACACCGTGTTTTCGACCATCGGCTCCGTCACCCAGCGATTGATTGTATATAATGACAACGACAGCAAACTGAGCATTGCCCAGATCCGGTTGGCCGGCGGGGAGGCGTCCAGCTACCGGATCAATATTGACGGGAATCCGTCTCTCGCTGTCAGCAACGTTGAAATACCAGGTCATGACAGCATTTTTATTTTTGTCCGCGTTACCATTGATCCAACTAGTCAGAACACCCCCTTTGTTGTGGCAGATTCTATCCTCTTTTCGGTGAACGGGAACCTGCAGGACGTTAACCTCGTTTCATGGGGTCAAAACGCCCGGTTTTACAAACAGGCTTCCCTGCAGGGAAATATCATATGGGATAGCATTCTCCCTTTTGTAATTTATGGCTCTGTTCGCATCGACACCTCCTCATCCCTGTTGATCATGCCCGGGAGCAAACTGTACTTTCATAAAAATTCCTACCTTGCTGTATCCTATGACGCTTCGTTGAAAGTGTATGGCAACCTGGAACATCCAGTGCGGTTCCAGGGCGACAGGCTGGATCCATTTTACAGGGATCTGCCGGGGCAATGGACAGGGATTCTGCTGGAGAGTGGTTCGAAGGACCACGAGATCAATTACGGCATCATCAAAAACGGAGTGTTCGGTATTCTAATTGATGAGAGGCGGAACCACACCGATCCGATGCTGAAGCTGGATAACACGATCATTCAGAATACCACTGCCGATGCTATCTTTGCCTATGCGACCTCCATCACATCCACCAATTGTGTAGTGGTCAATTGCGGAGGAGCAGCTTTATGGGTTGAAAATGGCGGCACCTATGATTTCCGGCAACTCACCATCGGCAATTACTGGGGAAGTTCCGTGAGGGTATCGCCTTCCCTGTATATCAGGAACCACTCTTTTGATACGACCGGCGGGCAATCGCCCGGACCGCTGACCAATACTTTCTTTGGAAATACCATTATATACGGTTCTGACGCTGATGAGATCCTGCTGGACGAGATGGAAGGCGTTCCGTTTGAGATCGTCTTTGACCATTGTCTGTTGCGGACACAATCGCCTATATCCGATCCCCAACGATACATCAGCTGTTTTGCAAATGAAGATCCCCTTTTCGTGGATCCTCAACTGTTCGATTTCCGGATTGATTCCCTCTCTCCTGCTATAGGGAAGGGTATTCAGATGGGAGTTCCTTTTGATATTGAAGGTGTGGAGCGGGGAACCACCCCTGATCTCGGCGCTTATCAGTGGGTCCCTTTCCGGTAGGTTTTCATTCCCCTTTTTTCAATGCTTTCAATAAGATGGCACCGATGTCGGCCGGTGATTCCACAACGAATGCACCACATTCGTGCAGGATCTCCTTTTTGGCTTGAGCCGTATCGGCCTTCCCACCCACAATGGCACCTGCATGACCCATGGTTCTGCCTTTAGGCGCAGTAGCTCCGGCAATGAAGCTGATCACCGGTTTGATGCCATGCTCCTTGATCCAGTAGGCTGCATCGGTCTCCATGTTGCCGCCGATCTCCCCGATCATCACTATGGCTTCGGTATCAGGGTCCTCCATGAAGAGTTTCACCGCATCGCAGATAGTGGTTCCAGGGATTGGGTCGCCGCCGATGCCAATTACCGTCGACTGACCCAGTCCGGCTTTGGTTACCTGATCTACCGCTTCGTAAGCGAGGGTTCCGCTCCGGGAAACCACCCCGATACTCCCCGGCTTGTGGATAAAGCCGGGCATGATGCCGATCTTGGTATCCGGAGGAGTGATGATTCCAGGGCAATTGGGACCAATCAGATGGATACCCTTTTTGGTGATGTAGTCCTTCACCGGGATCATATCGTTTACCGGGATCCCTTCAGTGATGCAGACGATGACGTGAATCCCTGCTTCCGCGGCCTCCGTGATCGCATCAGCGGCAAAGGGAGGCGGGACAAAGATGACCGATACATCAGCTCCGGTCGATTTCACGGCATCTGCAACGGTATTGAATACAGGGCGGCCGAGGTGCATCAGACCTCCTTTCCCAGGGGTGACCCCACCCACGATGTTGGTTCCATATTCGATCATCTGGGCAGTATGGAAGGAGCCTTCGCTACCGGTGAAACCCTGGACGACGACACGGGAGTCTTTGTTAACTAGTACGCTCATGTTGAAGTACGAAGTACGATTTACGATTTACGAATGAAAGTTAGAAGTTAGAAGTACGAATAATTTGTTACACATGTAATCATCTATATATATGTATAAATATGTTCAGCTTCTGGTTTCAAAGATATAGTATTTAGTATTCCAAGGAAAATTTTTCTTAATAATTCGCCCCCATGAATGGCAGATCCAGCAATAATTCGTCATTCATAATTCGTAATTAGTACTTTTGTCCTATGGCCCTATACAACATCACCGATCCCATCTGCGCACTCTCCACAGCACCTGGTACCGGAGCCATTGCAGTGATCAGGATATCAGGGACAGAGGCCTATACTATATGCAGCAAGCTCTTTCACCCTTCCAACCAACCATTTTCCTGGACTGATGCCCTCCCAAATTCTATTCACCATGGTTTTATCTCCCGGGATGAACAGATGATCGATGAGGTTCTCGCCAGCCTCTTCAAGGCGCCTCACTCCTATACCGGAGAAGATGTGGTGGAGATCTCCTGTCACGGTTCAGGCTTCATTCAGCAGCAGATCCTGGATGCACTGGTTCACGCAGGTTGTAGGCTGGCTGAGCCAGGAGAGTTTACCTTACGCGCCTTTCTGAACGGGAAATTTGATCTTTCCCAGGCAGAAGCAGTGGCCGATCTGATCGCTTCGGCATCGCAATCCTCCCACGATCTTGCCCTGGCCCAGATGAGAGGAGGCTTTTCGCGTAAGATTAAAGAGTTGCGTCAGAAACTGGTGGATTTCACCTCCCTCATCGAACTGGAACTGGATTTCAGCGAAGAGGATGTAGAGTTCGCCTCGCGACCCGATCTATTCCTTTTGCTGGATACACTGGAGACTGAACTCGCTATGCTGGTGCACTCGTTCTCCCTGGGGAACGTGATCAAAAAAGGGATCCCGGTAGCCATCATCGGCAAATCCAATGTGGGGAAGTCGACCCTGTTGAATGCGCTGCTGAATGAGGAGAAAGCCATCGTGTCGGAGATTCCCGGCACCACCCGTGATGCTATCGAAGATACGATTGTACTGGAAGGCTTCAGTTTCCGGTTCATCGACACAGCAGGATTGAGAGCATCAGAAGACCAGATCGAGATTATGGGAATTGACCGCACCTGGTCGAAAATCGAACAGGCTACCATCATTCTCTACCTTTTTGATGCAAGCAGTGATTCCTACCTGGATGTCGCCGAGTCCCTCCAGGAATTTTCCAGCATCCTGGAGAACCCGGAAAAGCGGCTTATCCTGATCGGCAACAAAATGGATCTCTTATCGGAACTTCCGAAAGGGTTTCGTGAATTCGTGGAACACGAGACCATTTTTGTTTCGGCCAAGAGAAAGGAGAATATTTATTTAATTTCTGAAAGTTTACTGAAGACGGTAAAAGAACATCGGATCGCCGACGGGGCCATCGTATCCAACACGCGGCACCTGGAGGCCCTTCAGAAAGCCCTTATGGCCATCAAAAATGTGTATGAAGGGATGCAGAACGCTCTGCCTTCCGATCTGTTAACCATCGATATCCGTCAGGCCTTGCACCACTTGGGAGAGATCACCGGAGAGATCACAACCGATGAGATCCTGGGGAATATATTTGGCAGGTTCTGCATCGGAAAGTAATTCTCCTTCTCTTCTTTTCTAACTACCTGTTATTGTTGATAATTCGTTAATTATTCTTCTCTTATTTGTTGCTAAACCACTTCGACGTGAGATGGTCATTTTACTCGGCATATCTACTGAG
>JADHVQ010000064.1 GCA_016783905.1 Bacteroidales bacterium
AACCCGGCAAAATGGTCCATGGTGGTTAGGATTACAGTCGATTTCACTACGTTCCCGTAGCTGTAACCGGCAGCATCCAGAATGGCGCCGATGTTCCGTAATACCAGATCAGCCTGGGCTTGGATATCCCCTTCAATCAACTCTCCGGTAGCCGGATCGATGGGGATCTGGCCGGAGATGTAAAGAATGCCGTTGACCTCTGTGGCCTGGCTGTAAGGTCCGATCGCCTGTGGCGCAAGAGGGGTTTCTATGATTCGTTTCATATCATTCGTAATTCGTCATTCGTAATTCGTCATTCGTAATTCGTAATTCTTAATAGTAGTCCCTGAAGTCTTTCTTTTTATTCAATTTCAGATCCTGTAGTACGGTGGCTTTGACGTTGATCGAGAAGTTCCATTGCTGCTGGGCTCCTTTAGGTACCCAGCCAAACGACATCTCCCAGCAGTGCAGGTCGCGGTAGATATTGACAGAGGTATAGCCCAACTGATTATTTGTGAAATCCCACCCGGTGGTCAGCGTGATTTTCCATTTTGGTGTGATGTTGAGTTGTCCGTTAAAACTGAGGGTTTGAATGATCTTGGGAACCCGCTTCTTTTCCGTGGTATTCCAGGCTGCAGTATACCGGAAGTTGTAGTTAACACTGAAGCTCCAGGGGATGTCGAAGTCTATATAATAATCGTAATACCGCGACAGATCTTCCCGTTCCTGCTCCGTACCCTTTGTGGCCTCTTTCTTCTTTTTGGCCTTGTCGGACGATAAACTGTAGTTCAAACCAATGTCCCAGGTGGTGTTATCGAGACGTAATAGCCGGTGATTCACCTTCCATTCCGAGGCGTTGGTGCGCCTTCCCAGTGAATCCAGGGCATAGGGATCCCACCGGCTCGAATACTGAATGTTCAGTCCTTTGAAGATGGAGGTCCTCCCCGACATGGTGATGGGAGACCAGTTCAGGGAGTCTTTCGATATATCGTAAGAGGCTGAAATCACAAAGTTGTCGATCAGCACGATCTTTTTGGTTCCGGTAACGGTATCTTTCCGGTTCCGGATTTTCATCTCGAGGTTATTGCTGAGGCTGAAGGTAACCAGTCCCGACTGGTCGCCAGGCGGTCCGCCATACATGCTCCCCTGGAAAACAGAGTACCTTGTTGGGACCGGGTTGGTGTCATTCGAAACCTCTTTGTAATATCCCCACCCGGGAGCTCCGAAATTAGGGGTGTAGCTGAATGTGATCGCCGGAGTCAGCATATGGCGGATCGCAACAATGGGACCGCCCTTGAACTGGAACATGCCGTAAATACGGGTATTTATGGAGGAGGAGAAGTTAAAGTCGAAGGCATTTTTGAAACCATAAATCGTATCGGTCTTGTAATAGCCTGGAATAGTAGTATCAGCAGTTATCACGGAATCAATCCACGACCTGTTGATGTAGGAGAAATACATCCGATCGCGGAGATGAAGGCTGTTGGTGAAATTGATGTATTTGAAGATCCTCCAGGTCCCGGAGATCGGAATGTTATGCCGGATGCCATTCTGCATATCCTTGAACCACCCCGGCCGGAACAGGGAGGAGTCATAGGTGTTGTAACGGTTCTCGAGATCGAGGTTGTATTTCAATCCAATCTGCTCGTACCACTTGAGCTTCCCTACCCTGACTTTTTTCCTGAATGGGTAAAACTGGTTGACCGAAAAGGAGATCTGCGGGAAAGCAAAGTTGATCTCTTTGGTGATGGTATTCTGGCTGTGGTTGAAGTTCAGGTTGAGGAAATATTTTCCTCCGAAACTTGTCGAATAGTTGATGCTGGACTGAAAGGTGTTAGACAGGTAAGCTTCGGTACTGGATGAAGGATTGTACTTGTTGAAGGTGTTGCTGACAATGTTGACATTCGCTGAGAAATTGCTGTTGGGCCGGGCTTTTCGATCCTGGGTGTGCACCCAGCGGAACTCGAAATCCTCCCGGCGTTCGTAATTCGGAGAGCCCTTGAATCCCAGCTTATTGATGGCGTAGCCAAGTTTCAGTATCCCGTTGTATTTATACCGTTTTACGTAGTTGAAAGTGGGCTTCAGGGCCCAGCTTCCCCGGGAGTAGATGTCGCCCATGATCGTCAGGTCCATGTATTGGTTGATGGCCCAGTAGTACCCGCCATTTTCCAGAAAGAATCCCCGGTTAGCCGACTCGCCGTAGGTGGGAATAATAATCCCGGATCGCTGACCCCGTTTATTTGGGAAGTATCCGAACGGAATGAACAGTGGGGTGGGCACCTCTGCAATAGCCAGGTAAGCGGATCCTGTGATGATTTTGTTGTCTGGTATTACCTTTGCCCTGGTGAACCGGAATTCAAAATGAGGATGTTCCTCCAGGCTGCAGGTAGTGTATGAACCGGTATTCATATAGGTCACGTCATCTGCCATCTTCTTGACAATATCCCCGTGAAGGTATCCTTCATCCTGTTGCGTGAACACCCTCCGGATATACCCCTTTTTTGTTTTGTAGTTGTAGTTCATGATCTTCGATTTGAACTTCATATCACCCTGGGTGAATTCCGGAACCCCGATCTCTTTGTCGAGAGAATCCCGTGATCCGTGGGCGTAGATCATGTTGTTGGGAAAATCGATCTCAATGTAATTAGCCTTCAGGTTGATGTTGGTGTAGGTTATGTCACCCTGATTGAACAGGTACATCCGCTGGCTCTTGATTTCGAAGCGGAGGGAATCCTCGGATTTGTAGTCAACCCTGGCTTCCAGGGAGCTTTTTTTTTCGGGCGGAAATGCAACCGAATCCACCTCCATGGTATCTGCCACCAGGGGAATGGAGTCACTCGTCAGCACGAGGGTATCAGGGACCATAGGCGGGATTGTATCCTGACCCTGTAGAGAGTAAGTAAAAAACAGGAGAAAAGGAAAAAAAATCGTTAACAACTTCTGTGGCAAGGTTGTCGATTAAATTCTATCTTTGTTAGACCAACGACGACGGTACTATTGCGTCTGGAATGTCTTTATTGTCCGGGCTTCAAAGCTAACGAAAATATATGGTTGACCTGCTCTTTTTAAGATACTTTAACAAACTATGGAAGAGAGCTGTATGGGTCATGGGATGTTTGATCCTGATCCTTCCGGCCTCCTACAGCCAGGAGAAGATGGCCATCAACAAGGTGGTGATCGATGCGGGTCATGGAGGCAAAGATCCCGGTACGGTGGGGCGTCGTACCCAGGAGAAGTACGTTGCCCTCTCTATCGCCCTGAAATTGGGAACCCTGATCCAGCGGAACTTTCGGGATGTTGAGGTCATTTATACGCGGGACCGGGACCGGTTCATTGAGCTGCATGAGAGGGCAGCCATTGCGAACAGGAATAAAGCTGACCTTTTTATATCCATCCATGCCAATGCGAATAATGTCAGGACATTACGGGGAGCTGAAACATACATCATGGGGCTTCACCGCTCGCAGGCCAACCTGGAAATCGCCAAACTGGAGAATGCAGCAATCCTGCTCGAAGCAGATTATACAGCAAAATACGAGGGATTTGATCCCAATTCTGATGAGTCTTACATCACGTTTAGTCTCTATCAGAACTCAAACCTGGAATCAAGTTCCAGGTTTGCTGCGGAGGTCCAGGAACAGATGAAAGACCGGGTAGGGCTTAACGACCGTGGTGTCAGGCAGGCCGGCTTTCTGGTTCTGTACAAGACCACCATGCCCAGCGTATTGATTGAAGTGGGTTACCTGAGCAATGCAGATGAGGAGAACTTCCTGATCTCTGAAAGGGGACAGGACTACATCGCATCAGCCATTTTCAGGGCATTCAGGAGCTATAAGAACGAAGTGGAGAGCCAGCAGAAAGCACGCCCGCTTTACACCAGCGAACAAACCAACCCCCCGGCCTCAACAACCAATAGTGAGGTTATTTTCAAGATTCAGCTGGCGGCATCCCCGGATAAGATCAACCTCTCCTCTCCCCGCTTCAGAGGAGTAAAAGGGATTCAGATGTATCAACATAACGGGATGTATAAGTACACCTATGGAGAAGAGGTAGATCTGGAGAAAGCCAAGCAGCTGCAGGCCAGTATGCAGGCCAGGGGCTTTACCGATGCGTTCATCGTGGCATTCCGCAAAGGGGAAAGAATCTCTCTCGACCAGGCAAAGAGCATCCTGGGATTGTGATGTGTTGTAAGGAATTTTCGTATATTTGAACGGATTCTATACTACGATATCAGATGGCCTCTAAAAAGTTTAAAATACGGAAGGAGATCAAAGTTGGCGCGATTTTTCTCGTCGCCCTTGCGGTGATGGTCTGGGGTATCATGTACCTCCAGGGCATTGAGATCCTGAAGAAGAAACGGATCATTTTTGCTGTGTATGACCGTGTTAACGGGTTGGTTGCTGCCAACCCTGTTACCATTCAGGGGATGAAGGTGGGTCAGGTGAAGACCCTCTATTTCTCTCCCAATAATCCCCGCAAAATCATCGTTGAGTTGTACCTGAGCAATACCACCTACCCGATTCCCAGAAACTCCATTGCTCGCATTTATAGCGCTGACCTCATGGGATCGAAAGAGATTGAGATCATCCCCGGTAACTCCACCGAGTTGATCCAAAACGGAGATACGCTGGCGGCACGGACGGAAGCAACATTGGGAGAGGAGGTCAATCAGCAGCTGGCTCCTCTGAAACGCAAAGCGGAAAGCCTGATCAGCTCAATCGATACCCTGGCAACGATCATGCAACAGGTGTTGAATAAAAATACACAGGCTAGCTTGATTGATGCCATAGAAAACATTAAAATTGCCATCTCCAATATCACACAGATGACTTACGAGGCGGATACGCTCGTACGACAGCAGCGTTCCAACCTCTCCCGGATCATCATGAATGTAGAATCAATCAGTGCGAACCTGAGAAGGAACAACGACGAGATCACCAACATCCTGGAGAATTTCTCCAATGTGAGTGATTCCATCTCGAAACTCAATATCCCGGCAACCTTTGCGCAGGTTGATCAGGCGGTCAGGAGCCTGAATGAGGTCATCGCCAAGATCAATAACGGGGAGGGATCGATTGGATTACTGGTGAATGACACCTCCCTCTATTTCGAAGTGGATAAAGCAGCCCGGGAACTCAACCTGCTGCTGGAGGATATCAAGGCGAACCCGAAGAAATACGTCCACGTTTCCGTGTTTTAGCCCCCAAATCCCGCATGTGCGGGACTTACTCCCTCCCCTTCAGGGGAGGGTCGGGGAGGGGTATATATCTCCTCCTTTGTCTTCGGCCGCCGATCTTCCAGCCACCTGAAATTCTTTAGCTTCAGATCGTATGGAGAAATCTCATTTTCGGGGTACAACGTTCCGGAAGGCTTATCAATGTATGTAATGGTCTGGATATCATTGTTTTTGACAAAGATTAACATATCGCTGGCGTACAGCTTGTTAATCCCGATCAGGGTACTGTCCTCCTCCCGGGCGAAATAGACAGTCTCCGAGTTGCCGATCACGTTGATCTTATAAAGTTCGTTTTTTACGAAATATGCGATCATATCCTTCCCCTTGATCTGGTTGAATTTGTTGGAGTCGTCTTTGGAGATGATGAAGGCCGATTTGTACATCACCATTGAATCCAGTTCGCCGTTTTGGATGGTGAGGGTGATGGTATCGGCAGTAATCTGGTTCTTTCCCGACCAGATGACAGGTTCATGGTACATGAAAATGGTCGAATCGGATCTATGATAGGCAAGCGAGTCACAGGCTCCCTGAAGATCCTTACGGAAAAATCTGACGTTGAAATAGGCAAACAGCGCCCGGATCTGTTGCTGATCATCATCCGGATTGAAATAGGCCTTGATCGTGTCGCCATGCATGAAGAGCGAATCGTCCTTTTCAATCATGATCCCCGTGGCACGCTGAGTCATGAATCCCACGCCTCGTTTCCGTTTCAGCTCACCATAATTGCCGGTCAAGGCAATATTCTGAACGGTGTCGAGAAGCAATGCGTTGTTAAAGGCCTGTCCGAATCCGTTGACCCGTTCGTAGTAAATAGTGTCGCCGGTGAGCAGTAGCGCTTTGTGATAAATCTCGGCGCCGTAACGAAAAAGCGATATATCCTTCCGGGTGTCGTACCATCCATAGATGCAATAGATGGAATCCACTTTGTCTTTGGAAACAATGGTGGATGGTCCGTAAAAATAGGCGATCTCCGTAACGGTATTGTACATCAGGGTGTCGGAGTTCATGATGTAATCAGGATTCACCAGGATCACCTTTTCCTTGAAAAAGAATTCTTTGTCGCTGGTGTAATAATAACCGTATTTGCTGACCAGGCAGTTATCATCACTCACGATTTTGCCCCAGTTATCGTACCAGGCCATCTGTGTCCGCCGGTTGAAGTCGAGGCTGTCAGTTGTCAAAACGGTCTGGTTATCAATTAGTTTTACATTCCCCCACACCTTGGCAATTTTGGTATTTCCTTCATATTCCAGAGAGTCTCCATAGAGGTTGAGTGTGTCGGACGACTTGATATGGACATTTCCGTAAGCCATTACCACATTTTTCACATCGTTCAGGTAGGCGCTGTCGCAGAAAAGATATCCCGTATCATGCCGGAGGATCACATTTCCTATGATCCGTTGGATATCGGGACCGATCGCTTCATTGTATTCCCACGTATCGGCCTGTTCAAGGATGATCTTGGCAGTGTCCTGGGCGGAGAGATGACCGGATAACCAGATGCCGGTTACCGTAAGCAGGAGGATGAAAAGCGTGTTTCGGATGAAGGAATGGATCATATCCGTGGCATGTACGGCAAAGTTCGGCTTTTTTACGGAATCATAGTACCGGGAAAGGTATTTTAACCTCATACTTTTTTGTATATTTGGTTTATTATAACCCCAAAAATCAAGACCCATGAAAAAATTAATGAAAATTGATGGTTGGATCGCTGCTATCCTCGGGATCATCATGATCTGCGTTGGTATCGTCATGTTCATCATTCAAGCCGATATCTGTGCATTAAAATGGGACGACTGGTATTATGCCTCCATGCCCTTCATCATGTGGGCCATCTGCATGAGAGTGTTTGCCGCCACACATGAAGAGAAGAAAAAAGAGTAGCTGATAAATTCATCCGGTCTCAGAATTTTCTTTTATCTTTAGCGATTATTGGTGACCAAAATCGTTAAAGCATGAAAACCATCTTCAAACTGAAAGGCTGGATTGCCATTGCCATCGGAGCCATCCTGATGGCCGTTGGGATCATTATGATGTTTGTAACCTCTGGCGTTTGCAGCATCTCCTGGCAGGACTGGTATTACGCCTCGATGCCGTTTATTTTATTCGGGATCGCGATGAGGATTTTCTACATCACGCATAAGAATCCGAGGAAGAAAGAGGAATAATATCAGTTGGCAGTTGGCAGTTGGTTGTGCTTGTTCTTTACAGCACAAATTCCTACTTTTGTGCCTTCTTCCCAATTCATAAGATTGCATGGCACAACATCCTTTTGATCCTCTCCAAAACTATGAGGAGACGCGTGAAGCCATTGGATATGTTCCCCGAAAACAAGCTACCCGGAAAGACTACGATCGCATCGGATTCATGTCGGGCCTGGAGGTCCACCAGCAACTTATGACCAAAGAGAAGCTTTTTTGCCGTTGTCCGGCCGGTATTTACCAGAAACCGGAAGAGTTTGATGCCGAGCTGATCCGCCACATGCGCCCCACCCTCTCCGAACTGGGGGAGTATGATGGTACGGCCCTGATGGAGTTCAAGACCAGAAAAGAGATCGTCTACCGCATCTGCAATAAAACAGCCTGTACTTACGATGTGGATGATACCCCGCCATTTCCGCTGAACAGGGAGGCACTGGATATTGCGATCGAGATCTCCCTGTTGTCCAGATTAAAAATTGTTGGAGAGGTTCACATTACCCGGAAGCAGTACCTCGACGGAAGTATCCCTACCGGATTCCAGCGGACCGCCATCATCGGGGTGGAAGGGGAGATACAGCTCCGGAATAAGAAGGTAAGACTCATTCAGCTCAGCCTGGAAGAGGACTCGTGCCGGGAGGTGTCGGACATCGGGCATCAGCGGATCTACCGCACCGATCGCCTGGGTATCCCCCTGATCGAAACGGTCACTTACCCCGATTTTAAAAATCCTGATGAGGTGAAGGAGGGAGCCGATTACATTCGCTTTCTCAACCGCAGTACCGGGAAAGTACGTACAGGCATCGGCTCAACCCGGGCCGATGTGAATGTCTCTTGCAAAGGCGGAACCCGTGTGGAGATCAAGGGGGTTGCGCATAACAGCTGGATGCCTGAACTGACACACAATGAAGCTTTCCGCCAGTTCGCCCTTCTGAGGATCGTGAAGATCCTGAACGAAAAAGTAAAAGAACCGAAAAGCTGGAAGATCTGTTCCAGTAAAATAGAGGCACAAGATCTTCCTGTGGAGATTCCCATGATATCGGAGATGGCTGCCAAAGACTATCCGATCTACATCATTAACCTGCCGCATTACCGGCATATTCTTTCACATTTCCTTCAACCGGAGATGACCTTCGCCGATGAGCTGACCAACCGACTGAAAGTGATCGCTTGCATCGAAAAGCCCAATATGCTTCATTCAGAGATGTTCGAAGATAGCGTTGGGAGGGAAAACTGGACAAAGATCCGCCAGATGCTCAGTGCCGGGGAGGAGGATGCCCAGGTGATCCTCTGGGGCCCGGAAGCCGATATCCCGACAGCACTGGAGACAGTGGAGGAGCGTTGCCTGATGGCGTTTGCAGGTGTTCCCAACGAGACCAGGAAATCGTTTGAGGATGGCACTACCATCTTTGAACGGGTACTTCCCGGCGCCGACCGGATGTACCCCGACACCGACTCGGCCCCCATCCCGCTGGCTGACGAAGTGATTGATGAGATGGAGAAAAGGCTGCCGATGGTTACCTCTGAGCGGATCACACAGTTACAACGCTGGGATGTGCCGGAAGATACCTTCACCTATATCCTGAAGAACAACCTGGTACCGTTGATCGAACGGGTGGAAAAAGAGCTGGGAATCCCTGCGAAGTTCACGGCTACGTTACTGGCCCATAAGCTGAACCACATGGAACGCCAGCTTGGTCCGGTACCTGGCTTTACCATAGATAAAGTATATGAGTTGCTGGCTTTTCTGAAATCGAAGAAGCTGGACCAGGCCATTGCGAAAAAGATGTTGTGGATCGTTTACCGGCATCCGGAAAGAGACCTTAACACGGTGTTAGGTGAAGTGGATTTCAAGGAAATTTCTCCTGACGAAATCGCAAAGATGATCCCATCCCTGATAGAAGAGTATAAGGAGATAAAGACCTCGAAAAAAGAAGATGCCGGTGCGCACTGGGTGATGGGAGAACTGAGGAAGAGCGCGGTGGGGAATATCTCTTTAGCGAGTTTAAGTGAAGAAATCAATTTAGGGGTAGGAATGAACAAGAATTACAAATGACAAGAATAGTATGAGCGACGACAATTTCCAGGGCTACAAGGGAAAGGCACTCGAAACACTGAAGAGATTCAACGCACGGGTGTGGGCCAAGGTGAAGGTGGATACATCGCGTGGTCCGTTTGAGGGGACAATTCTTCCCCGGGCTGAGAACACCGACGACAAGCATATCGTGATGAAGTTCTTCACAGGGTACAACATTGGGGTGGATGTGGATACCATCACCAGCATGGAGGAACTTGGCTATAAAAAGGCCAACTACAAGATCCCGGAAAAGGAATTCCCATACTCCAAAGAAAAACCAAATGTAAAATTGCTTGGAACCGGCGGGACCATTGCCTCCCGGCTGGATTACCGGACCGGGGCTGTGATTCCGGCCTTCTCACCGGGCGAACTTTACGGCGCAGTTCCCGAGCTGGCCGATATATGCAACCTAACCACCGAGAAGCTCTTTGGTGTTTTCAGCGAAAATATGGGCCCTGCAGAATACAAGAAACTGGCTGTGGCCATTGGCGAAGAGATTGAAAAGGGAACCGACGGCATCATCATTGGTCATGGCACCGACACCATGCATTACACCTCTGCTGCCCTGACCTTCATGGTCCAGAACTCACCCATCCCGATCGTGATTGTCGGATCACAGCGCTCTTCCGACCGTCCGAGCTCCGATGCCGCCCTAAACCTGATGCATGCCGCCACGGCAGCCGGCCATGGCGACATCGCCGAAACGATAGTCTGTATGTTTGGTCCAACATCGGATGAATATGGCTTTCTCCACCGGGGAACGCGTGTCAGAAAAATGCACTCATCCTACCGTTCCACCTTCCGCACGATTGGCGACACGCCTATAGCAACCGTAACCCGGGAAGGGGTTTTCCCGATCAAACAGGACTACAAGCGGCGGAGGAAAGACAAAAACGTGACGATCCTGCCCTATTTCGAAGAGCGGGTGGGCATGATCTATTACTACACCAACATGCACCCCGACATGATCGATTCGATGGTGGACAACGGCTACAAAGGGATCATCATCATCGGGACCGGACTGGGCCACGTGAACAAACCCCTCTATCCGGCCATCGTGCGGGCTGCCGAAAAGGGAGTAGCCATTTACATGACCGTTCAAACGCTATGGGGATATGTTCACATGTTCGTTTACGATACCGGCCGTGACCTGATGGCCAAAGGGGTTGTCCCTGCCGAGAACATGTTACCCGAAACCGCTTACATTAAGCTTGGATGGGCATTAGGACAGACCAACGATCTGGAAAAAGTCAGGGAGATCATGCTAACGCCCATCAACGACGAGATCACCCCGCGCGAACCTTACAACGGATATCTGATCTACCAGGGCGGCGTGCCGGAGGTGGAGGAGTTTATCAGGAAATTCCACAAATAGGTTCAAGGTTCAAGGGTCGAAGGTCGAGGTACAAAGATCAGATTCCAGGATCCAGCATTGTCATTGCGAGCCGAAGCCACGAGCGAAGCGAAGTGGGAGCGAAGCAACAGCACCCTACACCTCCTGCATCTGTCGTATCTGCTTGAGCAGTATCTTCTTCGGAATCTTCATTCGTAAATTGAAACCGGAGCCCCGCAATGAGCGGGATAAACTCCGCGTAGCTCGGCGGAGCCAAATCGCATCAATCGGAGATCCTTAGAAGGAGATTCCCCAGAGGAGCCGCCATCCCCAGCTTCCCTCTTCGGGCAGGTAAATCCCCTGTACCCCCAGCTCAAACGGTGCCACGAACCGCAGGATGTGAAGTTCGGAGGTGAGTTCGAAACCGGTGGATTCGGAAAAAATATCCTCGTTGGGTTCCCAGCCATGTGCCCAGTCGTAAAAGAGATTCAGCTTGAACCGTTTGATATAGAGAATAGATCCCAGGCTGGCATCGAGCCGGAGGAAGGGGAATTTATAATTTAAGGAGAGGGAGATCAACTCTTCGGGATAGATCACCTCTGTCCCCCGGGGCAGAGCAATTTGATTGGCAAACTGGTACCCATACACAAGGTTGTCCCACCTCCACTGGTACCCGCCGTAGATCCTGATCCCATGATGACGAAGGATCCCGGGGAAGTAGAGGTTCCCGGAAATGCCGAAGATGGCCCCCATATCATTACCCGAAAAGGGGGTGTGACGGTAATTGATATCCAGGCTCTGGCCCCACCTCGGGAACATATCCTGGTAGTTCGACCGGATGTAGTTGTACATGTAGAGCCTGTAATCCAGCGTATTGACGGAGCCTTTTGTGAATTGTTCCGGGGTATTCTTATCATGGATCACATAGATCCAGGATGTCCCGACCATCGGCTGGATCCGGCGGTACCAGATCCCTCGTGAGAGGTTCAGGGGAACGCTGACCGTCGCTTGGAGGTTGCTCTCATTCCAGGTATACCGGAAGGTCTCGTTCGTCTGGGTGTAGCGCCCGGTACCTGCCCGTTTGCCATAGGAATATTGAAGGTCAATCACGGGAAACCACCCCTGGTAGGAGAAGTTGAGGTAAAATTTTCCGGTCCGTTCGCTCAGATCGTATTCATAGCTGGCTCCGGCAAACGCGGTGCTCAACAGATTCTGGGAAAGCACGGATACCCCTGGTTTCAGGGTCAGGTTATCGGCATCAATCGATACCGGCGCCCAGCTGTGGATGTTGAACAAATGTCCAATCTTCCTGTACTTTGTGACTTTGTGACTTTGTGACTCTGTGACTTTATCAGTTGGTGAACTGGTGAATTGGTGAACTGGTGAGTGGTTATTGGTGCGTTCGGACTTGCATTCGTAATTCGTACTTCGTAATTCGTACTTCATCCTCACACTGTCCTGAATGTTCACGCCCTCCTGCCTCGCCATCACCTCCGCCAGCTCAAAGGTGTAAACAGGGATGCTGTCCAGTGCGATCCATTGCGAAGGATCCATTCCACGCGTCACGACCATCATGCCATCTGCGTTGTAATCAGAGTATGCAAGGGTATTTCCGTCAGGGGAAAGGGCTGGGTTGGTTGCCTGGAACCGGGCCGAAGTCACCTGGTAGAGTTGCCGGGTAAGGGTGTCGATGGCAAAGATGTTTTCAATGCCCGTGAAATCGGCCATAAATAACAGGTAATTGCGGAAAAAGAGGGGCGGACCGGAGATCTCCAGGAACGAAGGTGCCAGGTAGGTGGTTATGGAGCTCCCCCGGGAATCCATCGCCTGGAGTGATTTTCCCTCCTGAGTCAGCAGGATAAAAGCGATCTTCTCACCATCGGGTGACCACGCCGGCTGGAGGAATAACCCTCCATCCGGGGCCGGAATAGAATCCAGTACTTCCCCGGTGGCGGTTTCCAGGATATCAATGAACGATTGGTTTCCCTCGGTAATCCTCACGGCCAGTACATAGCTTCCATCCGACGACACCACCGGCGCAAAATACCGGCTTTTTCTTGTTAGATCCGTGGTGCCGTGGTGCCGTGGTGCCGTGGTGCCGTGGTGTTTTGGCCCCTGCATCCATTCATCCCCTCGTCCCTTCATCCCTCTTTTTCCGTATTTCCTAATTTCCAATTTCCTGATTACCGAATAACTCCTGTTCTCCCACCGGATATCCGGCCGGTATTCGCTCCAAACAACCACGTCATTGGCAACGGATAAACTTCCGGGTTGATAGGGCCCCAGTTGTGTCACGCTTTTCGTTTTTCCGTCACGAAGTAGAAACAGAAGTCGCGGAACACGCTCATTGCTCCACCGGGCAGCAATCAGGGTCGAGTCGTTGAGAAATTGCGGCCGGTTCCAGGTAGTGTAGTCTGAAGGATCTGGTGTGGTGACTGAGGTGAATGACGATTGCCAGGAATCATCTTCCTGCTGCTGCCACTCGATCAGCAGCTCCTCCATCATCTTCCGGTAGAGGCCGGTTTTCCATAATCCGGTTTTTTGCCTGATACCGGCATTGAAGGGCACCACCATGAATGGGAGCCGGGCTACTTTATTCAGGGTGTGATCCCACAGTTCATAACCATATTTCTCCCGCCCTTTCGCTACCAGGAGATATCCCAGCGTATAGGCATCCGGGGTGAAGGTTTTGTAAGAGCCCATGGTAGCCAGGTCGTAGGAGTAGATCCCTTTCTGCAGGAACTGGGAGCGAAGGGAAGCAGTAAACGAAGCTACACGGCCACGTCCCGAATTGGAAAGGGCTGTCTCCGTCACGGTGGCATCTCCTTCCAGGAACCAGGAGGGCACGTATAGGCCCAGAACAGCGCCTGTAGCCTGCTCTCCGAAGATGTAATGGAGCGCTTTTGTAAAGCCCCGGTTCATTTTGCTGGTCTGCACAGCATGCCGGTATTCATGCAGGGCCAGCTGTTCGAGCCACTCTTCGGGGTAGATATCCTGAGGCGGACAGGTATACAATTCGATCCGTCGTGGAGCCCATACAGTCAATCCGTTTGAAATGGTTGAGCTGGTGTGAAGCAGAAACGGCATCCGGGGGACCTTTGCATGCAAGGATTTCGTTTCGTATTTCGTGGTCAGATCCAGAATGCGGGCCAAATACTGGCTGTGGGAGGCAAAGCTCTCCGGGAAAATGATCCGGAACGAATCGGTCTTGATCTGGCTCCATCTGACCGAAGCCGGATCCTGCCCGGTGGAGTAATATTGACCGTTCAGGGAGAAGGAACATCCAAGGATTAGCAGGAGATATATCGGAAAATGTTTCAAATTTGAATTGAAGATTGGGTTGTAAATTTATTGATAATACCTGAACTATTCCTTTTGGCTACTAAAACACGAGCCGCCATCCCGTTACCGGGCCGGGGAGATGCTGGGAAATATTTAACGGTTCAATGGTGATGAAGGGATAAAGGCTTTACTCCACGATAATTTTCCGTACCACCTGCCGGCTGTCGCTGGTCAGCAAAATAGTATAGAGCCCCATGGGTAACGGCCGCAGGTCGATCCGGTGTTCCGAACGACCCCAACGGACATCCAGGGTTATCTCAGTCACCTTCATCCCAAGTTGATTGACCACAGTCAGTAAATAGGTTTCATCTCTCTGCTGATGGAGGAGAAGGATAAAACTTCCGTCATTCGGGTTGGGGAAGAGGGAGATCTTTGGTTCAGCCTGATCTTCTATTCCTGTGATGATCACATAGATGTGATTGGATGTGTCGGAGGCGCAATCATTGATGATCACCTGGTCC
>JADHVQ010000065.1 GCA_016783905.1 Bacteroidales bacterium
GGTGGCGGTAATTGAGAATGAGGAATGAGGAATGAGGAAATTAGCGTTCATTGGTATAAATTTGCAAACAATAAAAACAGAAACAAAAATGAAAAACAAAAAAGCAAAACTATGTGCGTTACTCTTATTAGGCTTCGGACTTATATCAGCACAAGCACAAGAAACACCTACCGCCTCAGGTGGAGACGCTTCGAGCAGTGGAGGCTCGGTGAGTTACTCCGTTGGACAGGTGATTTACACTACCAATATAGGAACAACGGGCTCGGTGGCGCAAGGCGTGCAGCAACCTTATGAAATTTATTCGATTGGAATTGAAGAAACCGAAGGACAAATTTTATTAACCGTTTACCCTAATCCTACCACAGATTTTCTGATTCTAAAAGTTGAAAATTACGACAATGAGAATTTATTCTATCAACTTTACGACATCAGCGGTAAACTTTTAGAAAATGAAAAACTTGGAGGCAATGAAACAAGTATTGATATGAGCAATTTTTTACCTGCCACTTATTTTCTGAAAGTAATCGACAACAACAAAGAAATAAAAACATTTAAAATCATTAAAAACTAAACACTATGAAAAGGATATTTACAATTTTAGCAGCAGTATTATTAACTGCAAGTGTGTTCGCTCAGGCACCACAAAAAATTAGCTATCAGGCAGTAATTCGTACCAGTAGTAACACGCTGGTTATCTCAACAACTGTAGGCATGCGCATCAGTATTTTGCAAGGTTCTGCCACAGGTACAGCAGTATATGTTGAAACCCAAACGCCAACTACCAATGTCAATGGTTTAGCGAGTTTGGAAATTGGTTCGGGTACAATTGTTACAGGCACTTTTTCAGCCATAGATTGGTCTGCCGGTCCTTATTTTATTAAAACAGAAACTGATCCAACTGGAGGAACAGCTTACAGTATATCAGGTACAAGCGAATTAATGAGTGTTCCTTACGCTTTATTTTCAGCAAATGATACTCCTGTACATTATATTGGAGAAAGTTACGGTGGCGGTATTGTATTTTATGTATATGATGGCGGGCAGCACGGTTTAATAGCAGCAACTACCGACCAAAGTACAGGTATACAATGGCATAATGGTAGTTTCACAATAACAAACGCTGTTAGAGATCAAGTTAATGCTGGTCAATTTAATACAGAGCGTATCATAATCAATCAAGGTGCCGGAAGCTATGCCGCTCAAATTTGCGCCAATTACCAGGGTGGCGGTTATGGCGATTGGTATTTACCATCAAAATTTGAGCTAAATTTAATGTATGTCAACCTTCAT
Source organism: Bacteroidales bacterium (assembly GCA_016783905.1). Taxonomy (GTDB): domain Bacteria; phylum Bacteroidota; class Bacteroidia; order Bacteroidales; family FEN-979; genus QYOJ01. The sequence goes on from JADHVQ010000065.1 coordinate 1,291, forward strand.
CTGGCTGGACTTGGCGGTTTTGCTAGTAGCAACTATTGGAGTTCTAGCGAAACCAGTAGCAGCAGCGCATGGGGGCAGAACTTCGGCAATAGCGCCCAGCTCTACAACGGTAAGTTCAGCCCATACTATGTGCGTGCAGTTCGGGCTTTTTAACAATTTATCTATTTAACTATTTTAACATTACCAAAGATTTTAAAGAAAGAAAGTGCGTATGATGAAAAAGTATTATCAACCGAAACTTATAAATACTAAAATTTTAATCATCTGCAGCCGAGGCTTATTGTTAATCTTATTGTCAGCTGCATTTTGTGGTTGTCAAAAGACAAAAACGACAGGACTCTGGCACGAAAAATATGATTTTATTTATGATATTCAACCCATCATTTTCCATTATGACCATGGAATCCTTGCAGGAAGTTATCCGCAAAATCGGGAAACCACGGAAGTGAAATTTGATGATGTTTGCAATTATCTGGGACATGTTTGTTTGTGTGGTGCAGGAGGATATAAGATTTCTGAAATCGCAATAAATTCATTAACAATACCTACAGAAACTCTTGAGAAAGGCGACTTCATACTGATTAGTAGCAGAGACCATACAGTGAGCGATGTGATTTCATTTGTTCTTGGTTGCAACAGAAGAAATGCCCCTGAAAAAAATCAGTATTTTATTGATTCGGAAATTGAAGCCCCAAAGAGGGAATATCATTATTTCATTGGCTATCCTCCACAAGAAAAAGCAGTTCATATTATTTATCGTAAGCATTTACTTATTGGAAATGAACTGATGGATAGATTATGGAAAGTTGAATTGGCTTATGAAGAAAATGCTGCTTCCGTAAATCAGGCTGATTTAGAATTGTATCAAAATACGATGTTCAATATGGTAAAAGACGTTCTGTTAGATAAAAAAAATGGCCTTTTTGAAGTTGAATTGATTGATTATGATGAATTCCAGTCATTTCTAAAACGTTAAAAGCAGAATGAGGGATGGAGAAATAGCAGATTTAGATTATAATATTGAAGAAATGTTCAAATCAGCTTCTTTAGAACCCTATAAATCTGTAGAAACGATAAATCATTACAAAGAATTTCTAATAAAAAATATCCGGTATCCTTGTGAAGTTACCGGAATTGAAGATTTTGACTGGGAAGAATTTTACCTGCTTGGTCCTGGCAGTGAATATGAGTACGAAAAACTAAAAAAATTCAACCCATCCTACACCGATAAATTTGAGTTAATTTCACTGCAGAACAACTTTGATGAATGGAAGGGAATTGTGGCAAATGTCATTCGGAAAACTGATCAAAGAAAATTTAAAATTCCATTGGCAGAATTAGTTACGACAGATAAGAAATCAAAAAACTACATGTTGCTGGATGACTACTCTGTATGGTTTGTAAACTATTGAAAAAATTCATGCTCATTAGGGACAGCTGGAGTTTATTCTGAATATGAGGGAGCGATAGCATTTATACTGATAAAAATGTGACCAATAAAATTGAGTGTTATGTATTTATTTATTGACACAGAAACAACCGGACTTCCTCGAAATTACAGAGCGCCTGTGACAGATTTGAATAATTGGCCCAGGATGATTCAAATTGCATGGATTTTATCTGATAATCAAGGAAATCGTATTGACTCTGCCGCCTAAGATTGTGACGGAGCTGTATGCGCAGCGCTTTCTAACGGATGAGCATGTAGAAAGCGGGCTCCTCCATATTGAACGGAAAAACCGATGGGATGCAGAGAAATACATATCGAAAACAGCGTTGTTTGATAAACTGATCGCCTGCAAGCCGCACAACCCGGATCTGAACCCGCCCGTGTTCATGAATGGATCAAGATGATGCAGTTCAATGCGATTGACGCAATTTTTCGCTGCCTCGCTACCTCGCTATTTCATGACTTGTGCAGTGGTGCCATGGTGATGTGGTGATATGGCGACTGAAGACTGCCAACTACCAACTAAGAAATCAACCCCGGCTTGTGTTCCCTGAACCACGCGATCGCCTCCCGGATGGCTTCTTCAATAGGAGTTTGAGGTAATTGCAGCGCTTCAACAGCTTTCTTGCCTGAGTAATAGTTGTCGAGACAAAGCAGCCGGGCGTTGACGAGACTGAGAGGAGCAGGCTTACGGAATAACTTTTCAAAGAGGGTCCCAAACGCACCGATTGTTTTTAATACCGCTCCGGGCAATCCCAGATAGGATGGAGTCTCTCCGGTGACTTTATTCAGGAGTGCAAAAAACTCCCGGTAAGAGAGGTTTTCATTGGCCAGCAGATAGCACTCGCCGATGCGGCCCATGATAAGGGCATTGCAGGTAGCAACCGCGGCATCCCGCACATGGACGAAGTTCTTCCCGCCGGGAGGAGAGACCTGGACCTTTTTACCCATCCCCATCACAATGATCTGCCCGCTGCTGGGCTTGGAATCGTAGGGTCCGATCATAAAAGTGGGATTGACCACCACCGCCGGAAGCCGGTTCTTCTCCACCTCCTCCAGCACCACCTGCTGGGCGACAAACTTGCTGATCATATACCCCGAACCGATGTGAAATCCATTGAATTCGAAAAGTTCTGTGCCTGGCTTTTCTCTGGTCCCGTTACCGAATGCGTTGGCTGAACTAACAAAGACAAATCGTTTTACTGCGTGCTTTTTCACCGCCTCGATCATATGCTTTGTCCCGGTCACATTCACCGGTTCGTAATGGTCGTAGGTGGTCGGCCACTGGCTGGTGTTGGCTGCAGAGTGGATGACGTAATCGCACCCTTTAACCGCCCTGTCGATCGCTTCCGGATCCAGGATGTCGCCGTTGATCCGTTCAAATTCAACACCCTTCAAACCGGATAGATCGCTGGTTTCGCGGGCAAAGATCCGCACATCGTAATCCCTGTTGACAAGTTCCCTGACGATGTTCGCGCCAAGTAATCCGTTTGCTCCCGTGACTATAACTTTCATGCCGCAACCTGCTTTTCTTTTTTGATCTCCTTCACAATCACCCGCGACAAAGTTGGCATCACAATAAAGGGTGGCAATTTTGTCATCATCAACCAGTTTACTATGTTTCCCGTCCCGGGAATCATAACTCTTTTGCCTTTTTTGACTCCCGTGATCCCGATGCGGGCCAGCTTCCTGGCAGGGAGCAGACCCCGTCTGCCATTGGCTCCCTGTTTGATGATCCGCACGATCGCATCCGGATTGGTCAGGATCGGTCCCGGGTGCAAAACTCCCACTTTCACAGAGGTATCCTTCAACTCCTGGCCCAGGCTCCTGGAAAAGTTGGATACAAATGCCTTGGAAGCCGGGTAAATGGTCTTGTATGGGAAAGGGCTGAACGCGGCCATGCTGGAGACATTGAGGATATAGGATTCCGGATGCTTCAGCAACTCGGAAACCAGCAATCGTGAAAGCAAAGATACGGCAGTTATGTTTACCTGAATGATTCGTTCGAGGTAATCTACCGTGGATTCATCAAAGGGGAGCGTGCCTCCTATTCCAGCATTGTTGATCAAAAAGTTGATGCGGTAATGTTTCAGTAGATCCTCTACCAGCTTTATAATTGTCTTGCGGCTGGAGAGGTCGACCTCATAATACCTTGCGATGATGCCATATTCCTTCTCCAGTAACTCACACAAAACATCGAGATTCCGACCTGGTAATGCCACCAGGATCACATTCATTCCCTGCTCCGCACATTCGATTGCCATCTCCTTCCCCAGGCCGCTGCTGGCGCCTGTGATCAACGTATAGACCGGGGGGGAGGGTAATGGAATAAGTGATGCTGGATGACTTATAAATGGATGACCAGATGACTGGATATCTGGACAACTGTGCCTCTGTGCCTCTGTGCCTCCGTGCCTTCGTAATACCAACATCGAAAACCAGTACGCCCCTGCAGCCATAGGAACACCTAGTACGATCCCCCCAAAAAGGAGGCTGAAAAAGATCATCGAATTGCCTAAAAAAGCTGCATAAAATGCAGAAAAACTAAGGGTGTCGGGAAACACGAAAACGACATCTGTTCCCAGTATCCATTTCCCAACCAGGAAAGAGAATCCATAAAACAGCGGCGCCGTTAATATATTAATATGGAATACCCCAATTACTGAGGATATTTTGTTCCATTTAAAGATTGATGTCATGATCAGTGCGATAAATACTTTTGCACCGATGAACGGGGTGGTCCCCAAAAACACTCCCAACGCATATCCCAAAGAGACTTTTTTAGGATTTGCCTTTATCCGGATGAGTTTTTCGCGAATCCGAAACCGCTCTTTGAATCCTGAAATTGCTATTGTTTCCATAACGTCTCTAGTTTGTGATTACCTGTTCGCGAAAAGCGACGTCACTATATAAAAAAGAGTAATGATGCTTGCTGTTTTCATGAGCTGGTTTATGATTTTCTGAGGTTTTTAGGTTCGGGTTCAGGGATGGTGTTGGTAAATTTAAGAAAAATATTTTTCGGATTTGCATTTTTGGCAAGTTAAAGCCTCCGGATACTCCCGCTACCTCTGATCTTCTCGCAGGAGGTAAAGCTGATCCCGATCATAATGGCCATAACGGCCATCATCATTGTTTTTGTTTTTATTGTTTTCATGTGTTAATAATTTGATTTCATTGGTCACATAGAATATCCATTATTAACATTCATGGTTGGTATGAACGTGGTTTGTATGGATATTTCATTTTCAGTTTATTGATTTATTGGTTGTAACTCTTTGCGATCTTCAAGCCTTAGCGCCTTAGCGGTGAACATCTTAACCGCAAAGACGTGAAAACGCAAAGGGCGCTAAAGTCTTATTCCGGCGGTGATGCCTGGATACATTTTGATATTGATATTTTCATTGGTATGATCATAAACCTCCCAAGGGGCAATGTGCGGGATCACGGGATCTCCGTACTCATCCGTAATATCGGAGACGGTCACGTTCCATGACAGTCCACCTACCAGCGTTACGGTTTTGGATAGCTTCCAGGAAGCAGCCACCTGTAGCTTGTTGAGCAGATTCAGACGGTTGGTAAACCACTCCCCCTCGTTCATCTGGTAACACAATCCCTCTATGGAGAGGTCCCAGGTCTCCGAAAGCGGTATCATGCCTCCTAATCCGTATCCCCAGCCCCAGATAATCCTATTGCTCCTGTAAGCAGCTCCTACTGAAAGGATGTTGTAAAATTTACGGATACCGGTTTTGAAACTGAACACTCCATACATGGATTCCGTTGCAGTTAACTCCACCCCAATATAGCCGTTCCTGACAAAACTGAACACCCCGATCGGAACTCCTTTTTCCAGGGAATCTACATAGTTAAACGGGGCGATCTGAACTCCTTTCAGCTTCCGGGCAAAGTTGAAAAGTCCGGATATCTGCATCCCTTTCAGATGGCCTGCATTGATGTTGGTCGCTCCGGCAATCTGTACGCCTTTCATGTCCCGGATGTTGATATTTCCGAAACCCGTGATTTGCAATCCGGCATTATTCCCGGCGGTGATGTTGGTAAAGCCGCTGGCCTGTGTTACTTTGCCTCCTTTTGCATAATTTCCGAAGCCTGAAGCCTGGAAGCCTTTCGACCGTTGGGTGGCCGCATTTCCAAACCCGGAGACTTGGACACCGGAGAGTGAATCGGAAACGATGTTGGTAAAACCGGCACATTGTAGTCCTTTGATCTCCTGGGTTACAAGGTTAACGAATCCTGCAAATTGCCAGGCATTAGCAGGTTTAATACCTACATTGAAAAGCCCGGAGAACTGGATCCCTCTTGTTTCTCCCAAAACCACATGACCGAGTCCGGCGAACTGTGCCCCTCTCAGGTCCGATTTCAGAACGTTAATCAGGCCGGTGAATTCAATACCATTGATGCCTCCGGCATAACCAGCCAGAAGGTTGATCGAGAACTTATTTGTCACGTTCCATGAGTCCAGCCCATTCGTGCCCAGCGGCGTGATGAAGCTGAACTGAAACGCCCGGGTTTTCATCTCAGTAGAGTCCTGGGCCTGCGTGATTCCTGGAACTGCAAGGATAAATGCAAGCATGAGTGTTTTAAGTAGTTTCATTGTTTCAGTTATTGATTCTTTTAATGGTTTGTTTAACTGAAGACAACCGGGAATGGGAATACCCCTACTTGCTCTGAAAAAAATTTATGGGAGAGGTATAACCTTTTGGGTATTTCCTGGATTAATGTATAAAGACTTTTACCGCGGTAATAGTCTTTGTCTGGTAAACTAGAACCTGAGCCCCACCGTCCCCCCTATCCACATCTGGATCCGCTGATACCCTTTCACCTGGTTGAAAAAGGTATAGGGAGCGATGCCGTTGGGTTTGAAGGTGCGGGTGTCGTCAAACGCATACAGGTTATAAGTAGGTCCGCCGAAAATGGCAAGATGCTTCCGTAAGCGATACTCTACAGCCGGAAATACTTTGGTGAGGGTTCCATGAAGGGCCAGGCTGGGAGTGGTGGAGAATACCAGTCCGGAGATAATGTTGATATCCAGGGATACATATGGGCTGATAAAGAAAGAGGTGCCGATCCCGTACATGTAATTTACCATCCAGGTGTTGCCCACACCTACCTGAAAGATGTTGTAAAACCGGTTTGTGCCTGATTTATAGGCTACGTTTGTGTAAAAGACCTCATCGGCATAGAGTTCAAAGCGGTGCATCCCGCCTTTGTGAACATAACTGAAAATCCCGACTGGCACTCCGGATTCGATGGTTTCTGAAATATTGAAGGCTCCCAGCTGCAGGCCAACAACCGATCGGGCGTAATTGACCAGTCCCCCGATCTGCAGTCCGTTGACATTGCCATCAGCAATGTTCACCAATCCTGCAATCTGGATGCCATAAACATGGCGGCCATAGTTAAAGAGGCCTCCGATCTGCACCTGGCTGACATCCTGGGATGCCACATTGGCCAGGCCGGCAACCTGCCATCCGTCGGCATGTCCGGTGGTAATGTTCATTAATCCACCAATCTGAACACCCTGCATTTTGCCTTCCAGGTAGTTACATAATCCTCCGATCTGGGTTCCCGTAAGGGTATCGCGCTGATAGTTCATGATCCCCGAAAGTTGAAGACCTTTGAAATGGCCGAGGTTGACATTGAATAATCCGCCCACCTGGACACCCATTGTATTCCTGCCTACGATATTTCCCAACCCACCTATCTGAAGACCTCTGACATTACGTCGTACAATGTTGATCAGGCCACCCAGTTCAAATCCGTTCACTCCCCCTGTATAGCCGGCAAGCAGGTTGAATGAGATGGCATTGGTATAAGAACCCTTGTTCATCCAGTTGGTGCCTACATAGGGGATCAGAGAGACCTGGAAAGCCCGGGTACCGTATATCTGAAGATTTTCCGAGGTGATCAGCGCTTTCCGTGGGACCAATAAATGTATCAGTGCCAAGCTGTCGATGGGATTCACCGGCAGTTCAGCCGGACGGGGAGAGACCCTGAGAATATCTTCATACAGGGGCTTCAGAGGTACATTTAGCGAATAATCCCGGACAGGCCGGATAAATACCACCGTATCGGCATACCCTGCTTTCGCAAAATAGAGCCCCTGGATTTCCAGTCCAATGGGCACCGGAAAGGAATAATGTCCATGTGTATCACTGAGCACCGACCTCCTCCTGGAGACTTCAAAAACCGTTGCATCCTTTAATCTGTGGCCGGTTCGGCCATCCTCCACATACCCGGAAACAAGGTACTCATTCTTCTGTCGTGATTCCCGTTTCTCTTCACGCGTGACGGCCTGCATGAGGATGACGTGGTTCCCGATCTCTTTGTTTCGGATTCTCTCCCCCAGCAGTGTCTCCAGGATCGATTCTACTTTGTCGCTTTCGGCCTGCAGGGTGACCAGGCTATCCACATTGATCAGATCTGCATTGTAAGAGAAGCTGAAATTCCCGGCCCGGGCAATTTCATCCAGTGCGCTGTAAAGGGGTACAGAAGAACAGGTAATGGTGATCCGTTTGGAAAGGTGACTTCGCTGGCCCATGGTAGTCTGCCCGGTGGCAGTCAGCACAAGCACAACCAAAATCCATTTACCTGTTTTCGTCAACACATCCATTTCCGGCTAAAAGATAAGTTCCGTTTTCCTCTGCCAGGTTCAGGGTGAAGGTATCAGCAATCACGCGGAGGATCAGTTCAATGGGCTCTCCGGTGAAGGTTGCGGTCAGCCTGCAACCACCGATCTGCTCACTGGATAGAAGAATGGTTGTATGATAACGGTTTTCAAGCAGTCGGATTACCTCGGTTAATGGAGTTTGCCGGAACTGCAGTGTCTGGTTCAGCCAGAACAGATCGTCCGGGATGTGCCGGGAATCGATTTCGGGCTGATTGCTGCCTGCAGTAAGGACTCCCTTCATCCCTTTGGTCAGGATAACGGAGGCTGAATCTCCTGTTTGCGGATCAATGGAGAAGAAGATCACCTCTCCGGATAAGACGGAAACCTCCATATCTCTGCCGGGATAGGCCCTGACATTAAAAGCGGTGCCCAGTACCTGTATCCCTGCATGGCCTGCCTGCACAATGAAATGCATGTTGGGATCAGGAGCCACTTCAAAGAAGGCCTCCCCATGGAGGGCCACCTCCCGTTTCCCATCCTCAAACGACTCAGGAAAGGTAAGGCTCGAATTTTTGTTCAGGGTAACCGTAGATCCATCAGGGAGGGTATCCCTGACGACCTCTTCCATGCTGGCAACTACCTGCATCTGATCCTGTGAAGAAAATTTATTGGTCAGCCACCATGTTCCAAGCGCGATCAGGAGCACGGCAGCAATCCCGCTCACCCATTGGAAGGTTTGCTTCCGGACCAACCGGCCGGGAGATCCCTTACCCCTCTCCTGCCGGGCTGCATCAATATAATCCGAGACCCGCAGCCAGGCTGCCACCGTATCAACAGCTACCGGAGGGGGATCAAGCTTGCCGGTTTCCAGCCAGAGAACCTCCAGCCGGTCAAGTTGCTTCCGGTGGGCCTCACTCTTATTCAACCACTCTTCAATCCGCTGCCTTTGCTCAACTTCGGAGTTTCCGAGAAGGTATTGTAAAAGTAACTGTTCGTCAATATGATTGGTTTGGTTCATTCTATTATACTATACAGACAACTCATTCCCTTAAAACCCCTATTCCAGTGGATTAATTATCCATAAAATTGAAAAGCAGCAACAGGAAAGGCAGGTAGTCTGTCAGCTCTTCCCGCAGAAATTTCAGCGCTTTTCCCATCTGGCTCTCCACTGTTTTGACCGAAATTCCCAGCTTATCCGCAATCTGCCGGTAGGTCAATCCATCATAGCGGCTCATGATGAATACCTTCCTCCGTTCCAGGGGTAACTGGTCGATTGCCCGCCGGATCTTCTTCTCCAGCTCCGATATCATTACCTCTTCTTCGTGGGAGCGTTGCAGGCTGGAATCTTCCCGCTCCCTGAACGATTTGTATTCCTCACGGATGTTGATGTGTTTGAGTACATTCAGGCACCCGTTCCGGACTGCCCGGAAGAGATAACTCCGGATGGAAGTGTTGATCTCGAGGGTCTCCCGGTTTGTCCAGATCTTTATCATCACCTCCTGCACAATCTCTTCCGAAGCATCCAGATCATTAAGAAATCCATTGGCATAGGAACATAGCTGACTGTACCAGGTGGTGAACAACTGTTCGAAGTCCTCTTTGGTCCTGATTTCAGCTACCATATGTTCTTTCTTAGGAGGTGCCAGATACGCAAGATTCAGATTCCCCGCAAAGATACAAGAGTTATTGATTAACGATATTCAACCAATTATTTGCTACTGCAGCGATTCTTTCTTATATTTGGGAGGTTTAAATCTGATCCCATGAACAAGATGCTTTTACCTTTGCTGTGCCTGCTTTTTTCCGCAGCGTCAATGCCGGCACAGAATCCACGGAATGTTTTGATCTATAACCTCACGAGCACCGATTGCGGCCCCTGTTCCTGCATGGATTCCATCTTTCACCATGCTCTTTTGCCGCTTTATCCGAATACGGTTATTGTCGCCCTGCACGGGATAGGTTCGGGATTCAACCAATACCAGGGCGACAGTGCACGCAATTATTTTCGTGCCATGTATGAGCCCAGCGGTTTCATCGACGGTCTCGGCCGTGATTGTCCCTATTTGAAGATTACTGATTCTACGGGAATGCGTTATGCCAACTCCCCCGAAGCCCCGGTCCAGATAGCGATCGATTCGAAGAGCTGGAATGAACAGACACGGCAGGTCGATCTGTCGGTCACCTTTACCAACCTTGGAGCAGAGTTGCCGGGAGCCTACTGGTTCAATGTGATCGTTACCGAGGATCACATTAAACATGTCCACCGGACCATGATCGGCTGTTCCACTCCGGATGTGCCAAACCTCCCTTTCAGAAATGAATACTTCAACGACTGGGTGACCCGGAAGATGGTCTTCTGGAGCCAGGGAGATTCTCTGATCGGGCCTTCCTGGCCCGGTCAGCAGGCTGTTACCCGCTCCTGTAGTTTTTCTCTCGACACGGCATGGATCCCCAAAAACTGTTACGTGGTTGTCAATGTTTACAACAAAGCTGATTCCCTCTATAAATCACCCATTCAGCAGGTGATCCGGCAATCCGTCACAGGAGGAGTGGGGATCCCCGAAGAAAAACCAGTGGAGGATGGAATCATCAGGATATTCCCCAATCCCGCCTCGGATTTGATCAATGTGCATTTTTCGTTGGCAAGTGAAAGATTCTGTTCTCTGAGTATTTACGACATGACGGGCAAAGAGATAGAAAATATACTTCAGGGGAATGTATCGCCTGGTTTGTACAATATTGAAATAAACACGCAAGGCTTCCCCGGCGGCACCTACCTGGTGGTGCTCTCAACAACCGAAGGAAAAAGCTGGGAAAAAATCGTTATCCTTTAAAAGCCAATTTTTCCTGAACGAAAACATCCAGCTGAAGGAGTAGGGACAGAGGAGAGAAATAAAGTTGTATGCTTTAAGGAAAAAAAAAATTGCTATTGTGAAATAATTAACTAATTTTGAATGAAATTCGAGATCAGTGCTTTATTCTATATATTAATTCTTAAAATTGAAATGTTATGAGCTCATTGAAAAAGAAATTTGCAGAAAAAGCAGGCCCCGTTGCAGGGGAAGTCAGAACACTGCTAAAAGATTACGGCGAGACAGAAATTGGTAAAGTCACCATCGAATCCATGATCAGTGGGATGAAGGGACTGCCAATTTTGCTTACTCTTACCTCAAAACTTGACCCACAGGAGGGAATCCGGTTCAGAGGGTATTCCATTCCTGAACTTCAGGAAAAGCTTCCTAAGCTTAGCGCTGATGATGAACCCATGCCCGAAGGATTGTTTTACCTGATGCTCCTGGATGAACTTCCAACCATGGAAGATGTCAAAGCACTCGGGGAAGACTGGAAGAAAAGGGCTGTCCTGCCTGATCATGTTGCCAGAGTCCTGGACTCCACACCTCCTGATTCAGCACCCATGGCCGATTTTGCCATCGGTATTCTGGCGCTGGCAACAGAGTCGGAATTTGTAAAAGCTTACAATGCTGGGGCCGGAAAAAAAGACTACTGGGATTCAACCTACGAAGATGTGATGAATTTCCTGGCCCGGTTGCCGTTGATTGCCGCTTATATATACCGGAAACATTATCACAAAGGTAACCACATCCCGGCCGATCCCAAGCTCGACTGGTCAGCCAACCTGGCACACATGATGGGATATGATGATCCTGAGATCTATAAATTGTTCAGATTGTACCTCACCATCCATGCCGACCATGAAGGAGGCAATGTTTCTGCTCATACCACCCACCTGGTTGGTTCTGCGTTGAGCAATCCGTTCTATTCCTATGCAGCCGGTATGCTCGGACTTGCCGGACCGCTCCACGGATATGCAAACCAGGAGGTAGTTGCCTGGATCCTGGATATAATTAAAGAACTCGGAACAGAAAATCCCACCAAAGAGCAGATCCATGAATTCTGCCAGAATACAATTGGATCCGGACGGGTAATCCCGGGATACGGACATGCCGTACTGAGGAAAACCGACCCGCGTTACATAGCCCAGAAAGAGTTTGCAGCTAAATACTGCAAGGGTGATGCCTTCATTCAGATCGTGGATGACCTTTACGAAGTAGTTCCCCCGATTTTAGGCTCACTTGGTAAAGTCAAAAATCCCTGGCCAAATGTGGATGCCTATTCCGGTTCCCTGTTGAGGCATTATAACATCAACGAGGCTCCCTTCTATACGGTGCTGTTTGGTGTTTCAAGAGCGCTGGGCGTGCTGGCATCGCTGCTGTGGGATCGTGCTTTGGGTTTAAATATTGAAAGGCCATCTTCGTTCACCCTCGAAGGGTACAAGAACAAAGCAGGAATCAAGTAACTAACATTTAAAACTGAAAAACCATGAAAGTAACAGTCGTAGGTGCTGGTCTGGTCGGTGCTACCTGTGCCGATGCTATCGCACATAAAGACATAGTAAATGAAGTGATTCTGGTGGATGTCAAAGAAAATCTGGCAGAAGGGAAAGCGCTGGATCTCTGGCAGATGTCACCGGTTGAACAGTTTGACACCCGGATCGTCGGCTACACGAATGATTATAGCAAAACAGCTGGTTCGGAAGTCGTCGTACTGACTGCAGGCGTTCCCAGAAAACCCGGAATGAGCCGCGATGACCTGATCTCTATCAATGCAGGTATTGTGAAATCCTGCACAGAAAATATCATCAAATACTCTCCGGATACGATCCTGATTGTCGTATCAAACCCGCTGGACGTCATGACCTATTGCGCGTACCTTACTGCCAAAGTGGATTCCACCAAGGTATTCGGTATGGCAGGCATCCTGGATACTGCCCGCTATGGTGCATTTCTGGCAGATGCCCTGAACTGCTCACCCAAGGATATTCATTCCATCCTGATGGGCGGACATGGCCCGACGATGGTTCCGCTGCCGCGGTATACCACGATAAGTGGCATCCCCGTTACCGAACTGATCGATAAAGAAAAACTGGATGCCATTGTGGATAGGACTAGAAATGGGGGGACAGAGATTGTCAACCTTTTGGGGACCTCTGCCTGGTATGCACCGGGAGTTGCCGCTGCCCAGATGGTGGAAGCCATTATCAAAGACCAGAAACGGATCTTTCCATGTTGCAGCTGGCTTCAGGGACAATACGGGCTGAAGGATATCTACCTTGGCGTGCCTGTTAAACTGGGCAGGAAGGGTATTGAAGAGCTCATTGAACTGAAACTCAACGAGGAAGAAATGCAGTTGGTTCACGCCTCAGCGAAAGCTGTACGTGAAGTAATGGACGTCCTCGA